>DTSG01000045.1 GCA_012965455.1 Planctomycetaceae bacterium
AAAAAAAACAGACCGTCCTCATTAATCATCGAACACTACGATGGATCGTTGCCAGCATCTCCGCAATTGGCCTAACCTATGTAGCCGCTGCAGAGGACACATCACCTTCTCCGCTAACTTTAGCAACCACTGTTCCAACAGCGCCGGTTGTTGCTCCGGAAGAATCTGAACCCCTGCCGGCGCCCCTACCGGCCAAAGATGTAGAGGTTCAAACTGAGGTGTCAGAAGTAAACGAGGCGAGTCCAACTGAAAAAACAGAAAAAGAAAGGCCGCTGCAGAAACTATTAGACAAACCGTTGCTTGTGGCTCCAAAACAACTACTTGATGAACTGTTCGAAACTGAAAGCGCAATACAACTCGACGACGATCCGAGCAGTGGACCGCAAGTCGCCCAAGATACCGCGACTGGCTCTGAAGAGCCCAATAAAGCTGTGGATACTGTGGAAGCAACCAGCGACGATGACGAACCAACAACCGTTCCTGGAGTCACCGTGGAAGGACACCGACCTGCCTTTGACCCCGTGCTGGGATCAGGCACAATTTTCGGCAGCCTCGAAGGTGCTTTTGATGCGGGTGGTTCCGGAGCTTATCTGGAACTGGGACCTCTCAAGAGCAAAGCTTACGACAACCCCAACCGTATTCTCAACAACGTACCAGGTGTCTATCTACGCGAAGAAGACGGATTCGGTAATTTTCCCAATATTTCCCTACGCGGTGCGGACATGGGGCGTAGTGCCAAAATTACCCTCATGGAAGATGGCATCCTCGTCGCTCCCGCTCCCTACTCAGCACCTTCGGCCTACTCCTTCCCGACAATCGGACGCATGAGTGCCGTGGAAGTATTTAAGGGTAGTAGCCAGATACAATTTGGACCACACAGCACCGGCGGAGCGATTAACTTCCTCTCCACTCCCATTCCCGATCGCAAAACCATTTACATGAATTTCTTGTTTGGCACGAACAATGAAATGCGGATGCATACGTGGCTCGGTAATACCATGGAAACGCCTGATGGTGGCCGAGTGGGCTGGCTGATCGAAGGATATTTCAGGGAAACAGACGGTTTTCGAAAAATCGGCGGCATAAACTATCCCATCCAAAACGGTCAAGACACTGGGTTCACCAAGCAAGAACCTATGTTCAAGATGTTTTGGGAACCTGGTGACGTCGACACGTATCAACGCTTTGAAGTGAAAACTGGATACACTTCATTCCAAGCCAATGAAGGCTACGTGGGACAAACAATGGCAGACTTCAATGCCGACCCCTATGCTCGTTATAGTGGCACTCGCTTTGACAACATGCAGACCCACGGCGCGCGAAACTACCTGCGGTGGATCATCGGCGATCAAGAAGTTGACTGGATGACAATTGCGCAAACAGTGTACTACAACAAATTTCACCGCGACTGGTATAAACTCAACAAGATCTACGATGGCGATCTCGCTAGTATGGGTACCAGCTATGGTATCTCGAATGTGCTCGGCGACCCGCTTGGCAACGCAGCAGGGTATGGAGTGCTCAATGGTACCCAAGCCGGCGTCCTCGGTGTTAAGCATAATAATCGCGACTATTATTCATGGGGCTATCAGGGCGTCATGAACTTAGCGATGCAAGGGTCTAAGTGGGATCATGACATTCAATTGGGACTGCGTTTCAACGCAGATCGCATTCGCCGATTCCAACGGCAAGATTTCTATGAAACCAATTCAGTCGGAGGCGTTTCGGGATTTGATGCAGGAACTTGGGGAGCCGCCGGTGACCGTCGCCAAACGACCAAGGCAACTGCGTTCTGGGCAATGGACCGGATGAGTCGCGGTAAGTGGACGTTAACACCTGGAATCCGAGTGGAAAAAATGGACATGCGATACCAACGCTTTGCCACTGAGAACACGCCACAGGATAAAACCGGAAGCTTGACCATGACCAGCGGCGGTCTTGGCTTGACCTATAAGAAAACCGAGAATCTAAGTTTCCTAGCAAGTATCAATCGAGGAGTTTCTCCGCCAGATCCTAAGAAGTTGACCAGTGGTTTGAGTGAAGAAGAAGTGATCGCCAGCGAATTTGGCTGGCGTTATACGAATCCCGACCGAGCAGTAGTTGGTCAGTTACTGTACTTTTATTCCCACTTTAACGATCTCATCGTTCTCGATAATGTTGGCTCCGGAGCCGACCCAGAATCCAACGAGCAAGTCGGTTCTCTATATGCCAACGGACTTGAATTCACACTGCAATACGACCGCGGAATTGATAAGAACCTTGACTTTAACAATCCGTTGTTTGTCAGTGCCACCTACACTGATGCTGCATTGCTGACCGATACCTTGTCGCATAATTCCGAGTCGATTTTTGCTGGTGGACAAGCCGGAGCACGAGTTCCATACATCCCTGAGTTTACAATTACCTTTGGGGCCGGGTGGCATTTTGAGAAGAGTGGATTTGATATCACCGGTACCTACTGCGATGCGACCTACACCACGGCCAGCAACGAAACGTTTGTTGACGGCGTTTCCACCGATGCTCGCTACGGGACCACCACCGCCTACTTCATCTGGGACATGTCGGTTTACTATATGTTCAACGAGAATTGGAAAATCTTCGGTGGAGCTCAGAACATTTTCAATGAGAAATACGTGATCACGCGGCATCCCTACGGCCCCCGCACCGGCGCACCGGCATTCGTCTACGTCGGCGTCGAAGCATTGTATTAATGTTGCCGTAGTGTTGTAGGCCCAGTTTGCACACGCAATTCGAGAGTGTTACAATCCGTTAATAGTTACCACTTCACTAGCAACGGATAATAACCACCATGATTGCCCGAACAACCAAAATTCTACTTTGTCTCGCTCTGTTTTTTGTAATGTCAAACGTTACGACTGCGGATGACTTTCAAATTACTGAAACCGCTGGTGGCGTCAAAGTTACTCGCAATGGAAAGCTACTAACACACTACCTCATCAAATCGGGCGCCAAACCGATATTGTGGCCGCTGATTGGGCCACACGGCAACGAAATCACTCGTGCCTATCCAATGCGTGAAGCAGGTGAACATGAGCGCGATGACCATATTCACCACCGTTCGTTTTGGTTCACCCATGGCGACGTCAATGGTATTGATTTCTGGAGTGAAGTAGAGGGACACGGCAACATCATCCACCAAAAATTCACGACTCTAGAAAGTGGCGAAACAGCTGTAATCGAAACAACAAATGATTGGCTCGGGCCCGACGGCGAACGACAGTGCCAAGACATTCGCCGACTCACTTTTGGTGCTAACAAAACCGCCTACTGGATCGACTTTGACACAACGGTCACGGCTAGCGATGGACCAGTTAAATTTGGTGATACGAAAGAAGGTTCCTTTGGAGTCCGCACCGCCGGCAGCATGAAAATTACTGCTAAGTTAGGCGGTACCATTCTCAATGCCAATGGTGACAAAGACGGCAATGCGTGGGGTAAAGCCGCTCCTTGGGTTGATTACGTTGGACCGGTTAAAGACAACACCGTCGGTATCGCTATTATGAACCACCCCAGTAGCTTTCGCTTTCCAACGTATTGGCATGTCAGAACTTATGGTCTCTTTACCGCTAACCCTTTTGGCCTACACCATTTCAAAGGGGACAACAACATCGATGGTTCTCACACGCTGGGTAAAGGCGAGACGATGACTTTGCGGTACCGAGTGTATATTCACAAAGGGACAACACAAGAAGCAGAAATCGCCAAGCAATTCAAAATCTACAGCAGCGCCAAGAAGTAAGCAGGGGTAGCATCGGCGACCGTGACTTAGTAATTCGGCGTCGGGGGACGGTAGTCACTCATATTGATACTGCGGAACCACTTCACCGTTTCTGCCAATCCAGTTGCTAAGTCAATGGTGGGCTCCCAGCCGAGTTTTTCTTGCGCTAAGGAAATATCCGGTTGTCGACGAACCGGATCGTCAGTCGGTAATTCTTCGTGGACAATTTCGCTGCGACTGTCGGTGATTTCGATGATTTTTTCAGCGAGTTCCAAAATCGTAAACTCGCCTGGATTTCCAATATTCACCGGACCACAGAAACTCTCCGTATTCTCCATCATGGTAATCAAGCCGCGCACGAGGTCATCTCGATAACAAAAGGATCTAGTTTGCGAACCATCGCCGAAAATCGTAATCGGCTCGTGCTGCAGCGCTTGCCGAATAAAGTTGGAAACAACACGGCCATCAAAGGGATGCATACGTGGACCATACGTATTGAAAATCCGCACGATGCGGATATCAATGTCATGGCAGCGGTGGTAATCCATAAACAGTGTCTCTGCTGCTCGTTTACCCTCGTCGTAACATGCCCGCGGTCCCACCGGATTGACACTCCCACGATAAGATTCAGTTTGTGGATGCTCACGTGGATCTCCATAAACTTCACTCGTCGATGCTTGTAACACTCGAGCACGACATCGTTTAGCCATCCCGAGAACATGAATCGCGCCAAGCACTGATGTCTTTAGCGTCTTGATGGGATTGAACTGATAATGGCCGGGAGCAGCCGGACATGCCAAGTTGTATATCTCGTCAACCTCTAACCAAATCGGCATCGTGACGTCGTGACGTACAAGCTCGAAATTGCTGTGACTTAATAAATGCTGGACATTCACCTTTTGGCTAGTAAAGAAGTTATCCAAGCAAATCACATCATGGCCACGCTCGACCATGCTCTCGCATAGAAAAGAGCCTAAAAAACCAGCTCCCCCAGTGATTAAAACTCGCTTCTTAATAGCCATCGAAACCCTTTTTTTATCGCTTCATTGTATAGATTGCCACAGTAGACCGATTTTATCCCAGTCCACACAGAACATCTTTCGGGCAGTCAAACCATAGTACGTTAAGTATTGCTTATAGGATCGATAAATGCCTATTTAAGTCCAAGTGGTGATACTCTGCTACACCGACAAACACCTGAAAACCGTATAATCGTTACACCCGACTTGTCCGGTATAGCAGACCCATTCTTTTTGAACTTTTTGAAAGAAACCAATTCCCTAATCAATTAATCTTGCACGAACTCCCGATAGTCTCCATATCACCTTTTATTCCCATTCACCCTATATTAAGACATGACCAATCGGCGTCATTAGCTTGATTGTTTATGGATTGAAAAGAGAGTTATGCAAGAAAAGAACTCCCAGCGAGTGCGGGTCATGGACCTGCTGGACCTTAGGATAAAAATCCAAAACGTCTTATGTGAGTTTTATCATTTACAACCTGGAGCATTCCCCCTTTCGGAGCGGGTCTTAACAAAACAGGGAACTCCCTGTGGAATGCTATTCTGCCTACACGGTCCACGAAGCGTTAAGCTGACTGCCGTTTGGGAAACAATCTCTAATACCGTGCTGTTCTATGACTCAACAGGTCAACGTCGCCAAAAGCTAGCAGTTGACATGAATGAACCCTGTGAACAACTGGCACTTGCCAGTTAGCACGATCACAATCCTTTCATTATTTAAAATCATTATTCTTTACCAAGGCAAAGGCGATTGCGGTGCAAACACTTGCAACGCTTGAACCACCGGAAGCAAGGGAACGGGAAACAGAGAACCTCGGGGCGTTCCAACGAACGCGATGCATTATCGCCAAACAATGATAGCTGCATAATGTTAATGTGCTCGTTTGAGCGCTCCCTCTCCTTTCCCTTCCGCTTGGAACCTCGGTAAAGCCCAAATATATTATTCATAAAATCGGAGGCATTAGAAATATGCTGGTACTATCACGCAAGGTTTGCGAAAAAATTAAACTTGGCGATTCGATAACATTAACAATTGTAAAGGTCAGTGGAGACAAGGTCCGCTTGGGAATTGAAGCCCCTGCCGACGTCAAAGTGCTACGAGATGAGTTGGAGCGATACCCAGAAGAACCGCTACAGCATCCAAGTAAACTACTGATCGAAGCGGATCTAAGGGAACTGCCACTGGCATCATAGATCACCCGCATTACAAATAACTCTAAACACTTATAAAAACAAAGGTAAAACCCCACAACAACCATCAAACTCCCAGCGTTTAACAGTGTGAAAACACCATTAAACAAGCTAATATTCACATCCCCCCCGTTGGAATGATTGACTTACAATTGACTCAGAGATAGGTTTTATGGTACGTCTGCGTTTTCTGGTAAACAAGTAACTTCATCTTTTGATATTTTTTACGTTTGATGAACGTTACTTAATTAACAACCCACCAACAATAACCCACCTCCAGACCAAAAAACGACTACGCACCTACCTTTAATATTAACAGCCGTAACATATCGAATTTCAACATTTGTTGTCTTCAGTTCGTTACAATAAGTTGTTAAACAAACCTATAATTCATACGTTTCCAAATCACATCGATTGAGAAACCGTTTATTTCAAAGTCAATTTTAATTATTTGATTTGTGCGCAGTTCAACTGTCACAATATCATTACAACCACACGCGGAGAAACCGATGGTTAACAAGTGCAAGGGCAGCAATATTGGGCGTCGATCCTTTATGCAAGTTGGATTCTTAGGTGGACTGGGGCTTAGCCTTTCAGACTACTTACGAATGGAAGAAGCTCGTGGTGACCAAAAATTTTACGAGAGTAAAGAGGGTCCTGCCAAATCGGTCATCTATATCTATCTCCCTGGTGGCTGTGCTCACCAAGAGACTTGGGATCCCAAGCCCTTCGCTCCAATTGAATATCGTGGACCGATGGATAGCATTGAAACCAATGTGCCCGGAACTCGTCTCAACGAAATGATGAAGCATACTTCGAAGATCGCTGACAAGATTGCGATCTGTCGTGCGATGACACACGGTGAAGCCGCTCACGAACGTGGAACGCATAACATGTTCACCGGCTATCGACCTAGCCCGGCCTTGGAATTCCCAAGTATGGGTTCTGTGGTATCGCACGAATTTGGTCCGCGCGAAAACCTTCCTCCGTATGTCTGCATTCCGAACCAGCCCAACCGATTTGCTGGCACCGGTTACCTCAGTAGTTCATACGCTGGATTCAGCCTTGGTTCCGACCCAGCCAGTGGCAACTTCCAAGTACGTGATCTCAAGCTACCCGGTGGAGTGGACGACAATCGTTTCACAAAACGTCGCAAGATGCTTGCAACCGTCAACGACTACTTTGCATCGAAAGAGAAAACTGACTCGCTCGATGCAGTCGATACTTTTTACGATCGAGCTTACAGCCTGATCAGCAGCCAAAAAGCGCGTGAAGCGTTTGATATCAACAAAGAAGACGCTGCTACTCGCGACAAGTACGGCCGTAACACTGCCGGTGCTCGGATGCTACTAGCTCGTCGACTCGTGGAAGCTGGTGTTCGCTTTGTCACCCTCACCTACGGTGGTTGGGACATGCACAGCAACATTGATGGCGCAATCAAAGGCCAAGTTCCTGCCTTAGATCAAGCCTACGCTGCGTTGATCCAAGACCTATCAGATCGCGGGCTACTGGATTCGACGTTAGTTCTTGTCGGTTCTGAATTTGGCCGCACACCCAAAATCAACGCCAGCGCTGGCCGTGACCACTGGCCTAAAGTTTTCAGTGTTGTCATGGCAGGTGGCGGTATTAAGCAAGGTATTGTTTACGGAAAGTCCAATGCGACCGCCAGTGAGCCGGAAGAAGATGCACTGACCGTTGAAGACTGGGCCACAACCATTTACAACCGTCTAGGAATCACCGCCGACAAGGAGTTAATGGCTCCTGGCGACCGTCCAATCGAAATCGTCAACGGTGGTAAAGTCCGCCAAGAGTTAATCATATAACGAATAAGCCCAATGGAATTTATCCCCATTTGATTAAGTAACTATGCGGGTGACGTCAGGTCGCAATCTGATGTTACCCGTACTGTTTAGGTTCACCTCAAAACTCAACTTTTTAAATACATCGCATAACCGTTAACTTAAAGCGTATGGAGCTCTGTGAAAAAATGTTCCGATCCTCCCCCACCCCAATCAGCCTCGCCTCACGAGCACATTCGAAATCTTGGATGTTGCTCGCCGCAACCCTCTGCGGCCTGATCCTCGCGACCTGTGTGCAAGCAGCCTCGCCGTCACTAAGTCTGATCTTGCCACGAGGCGTACAACGGGGCGTCGAAAACACGATTTCATTCCGCGGTGCACGCTTAGCCGATGCCGAAGAAATATTTTTCTATTCACCCGGCTTCGAAGTCACTAACCTTGAGCCCTCAGCCAGCACGGCCGTGGCGACTGTCAATATTGCTGCCGATTGCCGCATGGGAGAACACGTTGCTCAAGTCCGTACGCGTAGCGGGATCACCGAATTCCGCACGTTCTGGGTGGGACCATTCGCAGCAACAGCGGAAGTGGAACCAAATAGTAGCTTTGAAGAACCGCAGAAAATTGTGTTAAACACAACCGTACAGGGTATCGTCACCAACGAGGATATTGATTATTACGCTGTCGAAGTCAAAGCTGGACAGCGAATCTCTGCTGAAGTTGAAGCCATGCGTTTGGGGACAACTCTGTTTGATCCCTATATCGCTATCATCGATGCAAAACGATTTGAACTCTCTGCCGACGATGACACACCTCTGGCCAAACAAGACGCCATCGCTTCTACCGTCGCCAAAGAAGACGGTACGTATTATGTCATGATTCGCGAAAGCAGTTACGCTGGAAATGGCAACTGTCGTTACAACCTACATATCGGTACCTTCCCGCGACCACTGGCGGTCTACCCTGCCGGTGGCAAAGTAGGGGAAGCCACCGAAGTGAAATTCCTCGGTGACCCCGCCGGGACAACGACGCAAACAGTGCAGTTGCCAACGACCGTCGAACCGCAATTTGCATTATTCCCTCAGGACGAACACGGAATCGCTCCATCAGGAAACCCCTTTCGTTTATTCGAACACGGAAACTCTCTAGAAACCGAACCCAACAATACCATCGCCGAAGCATGTGCTGCTGAACTGCCCAACGCATTTAACGGCATCATCGGTGAAGAAAAAGACATTGACTACTTCCGCTTCACAGCGAAAAAGGGCCAAGTCTTTGACATTGAATGTTTCGCACGTCGTATTCGATCGCCACTCGACCCAGTCATGAATCTGTACAACGCCACCGGCGGCTCTCTCGTAGGCAATGACGATTCTCGTGGCCCGGACAGCTACTTTCGCTATACATTCCCTGCCGACGGAGAATACGTGCTACGCGTTACCGACCACCTTGGTCGTGGTGGCGAAACATTTGTATATCGAGTTGAATTTCGACCAGTCACGCCGTCATTAGCTCTAGGCATCCCTCGAGTTGCTCGCTATTCACAGAGCCGACAACAGATTTTTGTTCCCCGTGGTAATCGCTATGCAACAATAATTTCAGCATCGCGATCAAACTTCGGTGGGGAACTTCAACTGCAAAGCGAGGGACTGCCAACAGGCGTCACCATGCACGTTGAAAACATGCCTGCCAACATGAGTGTCATGCCTGTTGTTTTTGAAGCAGCGACTGATGCTCCGCTCGCTGGTGCCCTGATCAAGCTCTCAGCTAAACACACTGCCGAAAATTCAAACATCTCTGGCCACTTCAAGAATCGGGCAGACTTAGTTGTCAGTGCACCAGGTCAATCGCTTTATGTATATAAAGATGTTGAGCAATTACCTATCGCAGTGGTTGAAGAAGTGCCATTCACATTGGAAATTGTACAGCCAAAGGTACCGCTAGTTCGTACCGGTGTTATGAGCCTCAAGGTCATTGCCCATCGAAAAGAAGGGTACACAAAAGCTATTACCCTACAGTTCCCGTTTAGACCACCAGGTGTTGGAACTCGCTCAACCGTTGTCATTCCTGAAGGCAAAACCGAAGCATTCTATCCACTTAACGCCTCCGGAGGCGCGCAAATCCGCACGTGGCCTATATACGTCCTCGGTTCCGCTGATATCGGGGGAACTGGTTGGGTATCATCTCAACTAGCCACGCTCGAAGTAGCCGAACCATTCGTAACATTTTCCATGGAACGTGCGTCCGTTGAGCAGGGCTTAGAAACGCAGATCTTCTGTAAACTAAACCATGCAACTCCGTTTGACGGCACAGCAACAGTTCAAATACTTGGACTACCCGCCAATGTTACCACGACGAATATGGAGTTCAACAAAGACACCAAGGAATTAGTCTTTAACATTAAAACGGATAAGACGAGTCCGGCTGGAAAACACACCAACGTGTTCGCTCAAATTACGATCACAAAAGATGGTGAACCAATGACTTCTCGAGCGGCAACAACCCAGTTGCAGATCGACAAGCCATTACCTCCGCCTAAAAACGCTCCACCTAAACCCAAACCCATGCCAATGGCCGTAGCAGTGGCTCCCAAGCCCGCCCCAAAACCAATGGCTAAGCCACTTTCACGGCTTGAAAAACTAAGACTTGCTGCTCAACAACGAACCAACCCAGAAACAGATGGCGGCGAAGAGTAGGTCTTGGGGAACCCATCTCAGTACATACGTTTTACAATTTTCCAACAATTAGGTTTTTGTCATCATGACTGCAACATTCCGTTACATCGCTTGTCTGGCACTTATTATTTCCTCGACCGTTATTTCAGCGGCTGAATTGACCGAGATCATTGCCTATCCAAGTGACATTGGCTTGTACAATGCCCGCGATCGCCAAACTATCACGGTTCAAGCCGTATTCGCCGATGGACTTACGCGTGACGTGACGGCGGAAGCAACCATCGCCGTTGCTGACCAGAACCTCATCAAACTCGAGGGAACAACTCTCGCTCCTACCGCAGACGGCGAAACCACGGTATCCATCACATTTGGAGGGAAAACGTTAAGTTTACCCGCCGTTGTTAAGGATTCCGCAGTTACCCCCGAACTTAGCTTTAAGCTAGATATCATGCCCATCTTCATGAAAGCAAACTGTAATACCGGAAGTTGTCACGGTGCTGCCAGTGGTAAGGATGGCTTTCGATTATCGCTATTTGGTTTTGACCATGTTGGCGATTATCAACGGGTAACACGTGAAATTGGAAACCGCCGAATCAACCTAGCATTTCCACATGAGAGCCTTATGCTTACCAAGTCTACCGCTGTAGTACCGCATACTGGCGGTACTCGATTCCGTAAGGGCGACTCACTGTACAACCTCATGCATGAGTGGATTGACGCTGGCGCTGTCGCAGACAAAGCGGACATTCCAACCTGTACAAAAATCGAAGTTTACCCGAAGTCCGCCGTGCTAGATGGTGAAGGCGCTACACAAAAAATAACCGTCCGTGCTTTCTATTCCGATGGAACCAATCGCGATGTTAGTCATCTCGCCTTCTTCCTATCGAGCAACGAAAACTCTGTCCTTATTGAACAAGACGGTACAACAACCGCTCTGAACCGAGGCGAAGCATTCGTCATGGCTCGCTTTGACACACACACCGTTGGCACCCACTTTATCGTGCTCCCCAAAGGACTCGATTTCACTTGGAAAGAACTCCCTGAAAACAACTACGTTGACACACTGTTGCACGAAAAATTCAAGAAGCTACGCATCATCCCTTCAGAACTCTGCTCGGATGAAGAATTTCTCCGTCGAGCCACGTTGGATATCACGGGACGCGTTCCAACCGTCGATGAATACAACATATTCTTGGCTGACGCGGATCCCAAAAAACGAGACAAGCTTGTTGACGACCTACTAGGACGTAAAGAATTCGTCGAACTGTGGGTGATGAAATGGGCGGAACTATTAACCATCCGTACGACCAACCAAATCAGCTACAAATCAATGCTACTGTACTACACGTGGCTGCAAGACAAAATTGCAAACAACGTACCCATGAACGTGATGGTGCAAGACTTGCTAGCGAGCAACGGCGGTACGTTTGCCAATGCAGCGACAAATTATTACCAAAACGAAAGAGACACGCTTAAAGTCGCCGAAAATGTAGCTCAAGTGTTTATGGGAATGCGTATCCAATGTGCCCAATGCCATAATCACCCATTCGACCGTTGGACCATGGATGACTACTATAGCTTCGCCGCTTTCTTCTCCCAAATCGGACGTAAAGCAGCCGAAGACCCACGTGAGATTATCGTGTTTAATAGCGGTAGTGGCGTGGTGCGTCACCCTGTGGGAAACCGAGTCATGGAGCCTAAGTTCCTGGGCGGTGAAACTCCGGACGTTCAAGGGAAAGATCGTCGCCAAATAATGGCAAAGTGGTTAGCGTCAAATGACAATCCTTATTTCGCTCGGAACCTTTCCAATATAGTTTGGGCCCACTTCTTTGGCCAAGGGATTATCAATGAAGTCGACGATGTTCGAGTGAGTAATCCTCCGGTCAACGTCGCACTGCTCGATACGCTCGCTTCGAAGTTCACCGAATACAATTACGACTTTAAGAAAATCGTTCGCGACATTTGCACCTCCCGTGCATATCAACTTAGCACTGGAACCAATGAAACCAACGAAAAGGATTCACGTAATTTCTCGCACGCTGCTTTACGTCGGATGCGTGCCGAAATCATGCTTGATGCCATTACACAGATCACATCGACTTCAAACAAGTTCCCAGGCCTTCCAAATGGTGCCCGCGCTGTGCAAATTGCAAACGGAAATACGAGCACCTACTTTTTAACGACTTTTGGCCGAGCCAAACGGGAAACGGTTTGTGCCTGTGAAGTAAAGATGGAACCTAATCTTTCACAAGCGCTGCATATGCTTAACGGCGATACTGTTAATTCGAAAATCACACAAGGCAAACTGATTCCAACGCGACTCGGCGAAGAAGTGCCCATTCCTCAGATTCTCGAAGAATTATACATCCGTTGTCTGTGCCGCAAGCCTACCGAAAAAGAGCTTACCAATCTAATGGAAATCATCTCTCAGGAAGAAAATAAACAGCAAGCGCTCGAAGATACATTCTGGGCACTATTGAATTCGCGCGAATTCCTGTTTAACCACTAAGCTAACAGGAGTGTCACAAAAACACTCCTACATTCATATTCCTTTACTACTGTCACCAGTTGTTTTCAGCACACTGGAATCCCCGTCGGAGAAGTATCATGTTTCGCCAATCCTTAGCCATTGTCTTTCTCGTAAGCATCACATCGTTTATATCCGCTCAAGATAAAAAAGAAATACGTGTGACCTGGGACGATAACGTATCGGCAATCTTGAAGCAACGCTGCGTAACTTGCCACAACGTTAACAAAAAGAGTAGTGGGCTCGATCTTTCAACGTATACCAATATTATGCTCGGTGGATCATCAGGTGACGTGATTGAAATTGGAGCCGCAGCTGATAGCTACCTCTTCATGCTAATCACGCATGAATCCGAACCGTTTATGCCGCCAAAATCCGATCCCATTCCATCACCTGAAATTGAAACCATTAAGAAATGGATCGACGGCGGTGCACCGGAAAATTCCGGTAGTAAAGTCATGGTTCCAGAAAAACCAAAATTTGAATTCACAGTGAGTGACAACCCCTCGGGAAAACCGGCCACACCGCCTATGCCCGGTCGTATCGACAAGCAACCAAATGTGTATTCGCCTAAGACAGCAGCAGTCAGTGCCATCGCCACCAATCCATGGTCGTCGCTTACTGCCATCGCCGGCCAAAAGAAAATCACGCTCTACGATTCCAATACTCTGCAGATTAAGGGCGTACTACCCTATCCCGAAGGAATCGCCTATGTGTTGAAGTTCAGCCGTAACGGTAGTCTGTTGTTGGCTGGTGGAGGCACATCCTCATCGACGGGAAAAGTTATTGTATTCAATATCGCTAATGGTGAACGAGTATTTGAAATCGGTGATGAACTCGACGCTATAATGGGCGCTGATATCAGTGCCGATCAATCTCTCATCGCACTTGGCGGACCTTCTAAACTCATTCGTATCTTCTCAACAGCAGACGGTTCTCAACTCTTCGAAATCAAAAAACACACCGAATGGATTACTCGTATGGAGTTTTCACCCGACGGTGTACTCCTAGCAACAGGCGACCGCAACGGCGGACTACACGTCTGGGAAGCGTTTACCGGTCGAGAGTATCTAACACTCAAAGGTCATTCCGGACGCATTACAGGTATCTCCTGGCGGGCAGACTCAAATATCCTAGCGACCAGTAGTGAAGACGGTAGCGTCCGACTCTGGGAAATGGAAAATGGAGGCCAAGTGAAAACATGGGGCGCTCATGGTGGTGGCGTTTCGAGCCTTGAATTTGCTCGAGACGGGCGTCTAGTGACCTGCGGACGTGATCGTGTGACGAAGGTGTGGAACCAAGCCGGCGCTCAACAGCGAGCGTTTCCCGCGTTCTCTGACATTGCTATGGAATGCTCTTTCTGCGATGAAACCAACCGAGTTATCGCTGGTGATTGGACCGGAAAAATCAACGTCTGGAAAGCAGATGACGGTGCACTTATTGGTGAACTTGCTTCGAACCCCCAACCGCTGGAAACTCGGCTCGCAACTTCAACCACGGTCCTCGCTGCAGCCCAAACAAAACATAAGCCCTTAGCCGACAACGCAACAAAAACCAAAGCCAATATGGATCTAATCAAAAAGAACTTGGCGGCGGTCACCGTGCAGATGGAAACTGCTAAGAAGACACTAGCAACCGCTCAAGAGCAAATTACAACCTACGATAAATCAACGAAATCGTTAGATGCAAAACACAAAACCCTGACAGCGCTCGCGGCCAAAACTGCTCCGGTTATTCCTGGCCTTACTGAATCGGTAGCCAAAGCCAAGGCTGCAGCTGCAACTAACACCGATGACAAAGAACTTGGGGAACTCACTGCCCAACTACAAGCTGCACTGACTAAGCGAATCAACGACTTAAAAACCACGCAAACAACCGCTGCAACAACCAAAACTGAACTCACTAAAGCTCAGCAACAACTCGCAACCGCACAAAAACTAGAAGTTGATTCGACGACGACTATGGCTAATGCCAAAAAGGACATGGATACCATTGCTGCAACCGTCAAGCCAGCGGAAGAAGCAACTGCCGCCGCCGCGAAATTGGCCGCTGAAGCACAAGCAATCGTCTTAGCAAGCCAACAACAAGTTGACCACTGGAATAGCGAAATCGCTTTCTCCAAACAACTTGGTGCTCTGCACACAAAACTCGATGCCGCTTATGAAACGTTGACCACCCAACATCAGACTCAGGCTGAACTTGATACAAAGGCCAAAGAAGCACAAGCGATATACAATACCGCCAACGCAAAAGTCACCGCGGCCGACACGACAGTTGCAAACACGACGAAACGTGTGACCGCTGCGACAGCAACGCAAGCGGCTGCGTTGAAAATTCAACAAACTGCTGAAAAATCTCAAACAGATGCCGTTACCAACTCAAACAACTTAAAAGCCGCCGTCGCGGCTTTGGGAATTGCGGTTACCAAGGCAAACGAAGCTGTCACGAGTACCGGCGGGGATAAAGAACTGAAAGCTGCTGCCGACGTATTGAAAACGCTTACCGACAAGAAGGCTGCTGAATCAACAGTTGCCGAAACACTAATCGTAACTCGCAATACTGAATTAACAGCAGCACAACAAGCGTACGCTGCGTCTCAGAAAGCTGTCGTCGATGCACAAACTGCACTCGCCGCCGCCAAGAAGGTTCAAACGGAGGCGCTTGCTGCCAGAAAGCCTCCCGAGGACGCCTTAGCTACAGCAAACGTCGCACTAGCCGCCGCTGCGAAAGTAGTTGCCGATTCCACTAAAGGCATTGATCAAATCCACCAACAAGTGGTAACCCTACAAACAGCTGAGTAGGCGTGTTGCTTGGTGTTAATTCGTGGTCCCTTGTAGCGTCAGAATCAAATTCCTACTGCTCGCTCGATCACGGTGCTCGGCTAGATATATGCCTTGCCATGTACCCAGTAGCAATCGTCCGTTATATATTGGCACCGACACGCTAGCTCCGAGCAAAGATGCTTTTACGTGGGCTGGCATATCATCAGGACCCTCCATCGTATGAATGTATGGAAAATTTTCTGGGGCAATCGCACTGATGGAAGATTCTAAATCAACTTGAACATCCGGGTCGGCATTTTCGTTGATCGTCAAAGATGCCGATGTGTGCTGAATAAACACGTGCAGTAAACCAATATCGATTTGACCTAACTCCTCAATCTCATGCTCAATCAAACTTGTGATCAGATGGAATCCACGTCGCTGAGCAGGTATCGTTATCTTTCGTTGCACCCAAATCATTACCATTCCCTCTTCATTTCTAAGGCTCGTCGCTCGGTTGTTATTCGCTAAATCATAGCCAATTCAGGAATTTTCCCGTCGTAATTCACCCAAAACCACTCAAATATCGATAGTTTTTGCCTTATCTATCAAAAAAACTACTTTTTTTGTTGACTTACAAGCCGTAAAGCTAATAATAGGACACTCCGAGAGAATAGTAAACTTTGGGTGAGCGGTTTGGTACGTGGTATCCTCTACCACCCCTTGTGCCGAGTCCGAAAAGATAAATAAGAAGATTTAATACTCCCCACTTAGTTTCCAGCATTGATGCTGGGTTTATTCTCCAACAACTCGACAGCTATCAAACGCACTGTTTTCCATTTACTTGAACGAATCGTTGCTATTCTACGTAATATTAACGGACGTCAATTCAAATGGGAGCTACCCTTTGATTGTTGTTATTTAACACTTTTTTTGAAATAAGGTATTAAGAAGATGTCAGAAGTACGAAATGTATTTGAGGCGATCCTCAAGTATGGACATGATGAAGATTTCGCTCCTATTGAAGGCGACGAATTCGAAGCAACCAACGCACCAGCTGGATCAGATGAAAAAATCGCGATCTTGCGTCGACGTGTAGAGCAGGGCACACCCCTGTGGCACCTCAATGATCGCCATGATTATAGCGGTCTAACGGGAGCGATTCGCCCTCGCGAATAATTGCTGACATATTTGTCATCACAAACAACAAAACCCCAGTTCACACTAACATGAACTGGGGTTTTTTATTGACATAACCTAAAAACGTTACAACTCCGGTATCATATATCCACCACATATTTGAATTTGAGCTAAGTCATCAATCCAGGCATCTACCAATGTTTTGATATTTGCATTGGCATTGAGTTGCGTCACAGCATCAAGTGTACGGTCGATGCAAGCAATAATCGTTTCTTCGTCACCCTTCCAGTTCTGCAACATCGTTGTCACCGTCAATTGAGCGATCTGATCTGCTGAACATTCAACTCCCGTTCGTTGCATCAACATCAGATGGAACACTCTCAGAATGACGTCAGCGACTTGTTGAAAACACTGACGTTGCGCGGGACTATCTTTGGGGGCGCTCACGTAAGACTCCACCACAGCAGCTAGTCGCTGGGGTTGTTGAGCAAACACCGGCAGCAAATCACACACCTCTTGCCGCAACTCCACCAATTTGCCATCCACTGCACCTAAGGCAATTTCAACACTCCCGCCCGCGAGACTTGCCAACACCCTTGCTTGGTCCTCTGTCTCTACAGCGCCGCTGTCGAGCAACACGTGCTTAACTTGTTCATCTGCGAGTGTTTGAAATAGTATGGTTTGGCAGCGGGAGTGGATGGTCGGCAGAATTTTTTGAGGATTACTGGCAATCAGCATCAATATCGAACCTACCGGTGGTTCTTCTAGCGTCTTCAATAATGCATTGGCCGCTTCGTCTTGCATACAGTCGGCATCGTCGATTATGGCAATTTGACGGCTCGCTTGTGCCGGTTTCAAGTTCAGCTGATAGCACAGCCCTTGATAATGAGTCGATAGATCGCCCGCTTGAATATCAAAACCCGCTGCCATCGCTGTTGTATCAGCTACAGCAGGTTGTGCCGTTTGCTGTTCCAAGTTTTGGCTGCTTTCGTGGGTGGAGGATTTCTTCCCACCGACCAACTGTGCCTTAATGATAGATCGTTTTCCATGCGCTCGATCCACGCCAATTAAATGCAAGTCTGGATGAGTATCAGCAAGGACTTGCCGGCACGCTGGACAATCACCGCACGGTTGCAACTGGGCAGCATCGTTCTGTTGGCAGAAAAGCGCTTGTGCTAACTTCAAAGCAAACTTGCGTTTACCAATTCCGCTAGATCCTAAGAACAAAAAACTTGAACCCAACCTACCCTGTTCAAGGTTGCAGCGAAAGAAATCAGCTTGTTTGTCATGTCCGACAATTCCCTGCCAACTCATCTAAATCAAATACTCCGTGATGGTAAGTTCAATCGTTCAGCGGCAATCTGTTGGATATCCGCCTGAATC
>DTSG01000046.1 GCA_012965455.1 Planctomycetaceae bacterium
TGACGACCTTCAGACTAAGTAAGCCAGATGAAAATCGCCGTCCTTGGACATCCTAATTCTTGGTACCTGCGAGATCTGCAGCGCGCCGCCAAACAAAAAGGGCTCGAGGAACTCGCATTAACTGCTGTCTCATTTACCCAAATTAGTGCCAGCGTTGAACCCACCAGCAACGCGTCGCCTGCTTTCCTGAGTGACACTCACGACCTCGCAACGTACGATGCCGTTCTGGTGCGAACCATGCCGCCAGGGTCACTCGAACAAGTTATCTTCCGCATGAATGCACTAGCTATGCTCCAGCATGCAAGCGACGACACAGGCCAATTCATCCCACCTATCGTTTTAAATAGCCCACAAGCCATCGAGATGGCGGTCGATAAATACCTGTCACTCGCTCTACTCCGTCAACACAACATTTCCGTTCCCCGAACCCATGTTTGCCAACAAGCGGATGTGGCCATGCACGCTTACGAGCAATTAGGACCTGATGTTGTCGTGAAACCGCTTTTTGGTGGCGAAGGTCGTGGCATCACCCGTGTATCGGACCCAGCTTTGGCACTGCGTGCATTCAAGATGATTGAACAATTAGATGGTGTTATTTATCAACAAGAATTTATCGCTCATGAGGGTTTTGATATCCGCATCTTAGTGATTGGCGATAGTACATTTGGCATGCGGCGAGTCAATCCTGACGATTGGCGCACCAATGTATCCTTGGGGGCGCGAGCAGAACCCTTTGAAGCAAGCTCCGAATTGATACAATTGGCACGTCAAGCAGCAAAAGTTGTGCAAGCACAGATCGCGGGAGTTGACATATTAATCGCCCCCGACGGTACGCCAACAGTACTCGAAGTTAACGCAGTGCCCGGCTGGAAAGGTCTCGCCGAGGCGACCGGCAAGGACATCGCCCAAGAAGTCCTGGCGTTTACCATTGAGCAAATTGCTAGCCATCGCAAGAAATCATAACCTAGTAGTCACACGACCAACTACACTGTAGTCTATTCCGTTCGCTTACCAAGAACTCTTCCGGCTTATTAAGATACGCATGAACGTCGCCGACCTACTACATCAACATGCCCTTGAGCGGGGCCAATCGATGGCCTTAGCAGAACCGATTGCCAAGAAATGGGATCGCAGCGAACTGCCGCTTGACGAGCGTTATCACTGCATGACTTTTGCCGAGCTCGATGAAGATAGTGCACGCTTAGCCGCCGGATTGCTGCAACTCGGCGTCCAACCCGGAGCCAGAATGGCGCTCATGATTCCTCCCAGCTTGGAATTCATTTCGTGGGTTTTTGCGTTATTCAAAGCTGGTGTTGTTACCGTGCTCATCGATCCAGGCATGGGTCGCAAAAACATGATCGATTGCCTACAACGTGTTCAAACCGAAGGATTTATTGGTATCAGCTTAGCCCAAGCACTGCGGGTTGTGATGCGTCATAAATTCCCTTTGGCTAAAACCAACGTCACCGTCGGTCGCCGTTGGTTTTGGGGAGGTCCTACTGCTGACCAACTTCGCCGGACGTCGCTCGATAATTTCCAGAGTTTTCAAGCCGACCCAAGTGATCCTGCAGCGATTATCTTCACAACTGGGAGCACCGGACCACCGAAAGGTGTCCATTACTGTCACGAAAACTTCTATCAACAAGCGGTGCAAATCCAAAACCATTATGACATCCAACCCGGCGAAACCGACTTGCCCGCATTCCCTCTGTTTGGCCTGTTTAATGCCGCCATGGGAGTCGCCACGGTATTCCCCGTAATGGATCCCACTCGTCCAGCACACGTCAAACCGCAGAACATCATCGGCCCAATTCAGGACTGGCAAATCAGTCAATCCTTTGGTTCACCAGCATTATGGGATGTCGTGGGTCGATACTGCGAAGAGCAAGACATTCAACTGCCCTCACTCAAACGCATCCTCTCCGCCGGTGCTCCGGTTCCAAGTCGCGTGCTGGAGCAAATGAGTGCCGCGATGCTATCTGATGGCGAAATGTTTACCCCGTATGGCGCTACAGAAGCATTACCTGTTGCGTCAATCTCGGCAAGCGAAGTACTTCAAGAGACAGCCGCACTCACGCAACAAGGGCACGGCACTTGCGTCGGCAAGCAGTTCTCGGGGATTCAATGGCAAGTCATTGAAATTGACGACGAGGCGATCACATCTATCGATAAGGCAAAACCGGTGGAAACAGGAACCATTGGTGAACTAATTGTCCAAGGTCCGGTCGTGACTTCGCATTACGTGACTCATGACGAGGAAACGCGGATGCATAAAATTTCCGCTGGTGAGAAGTTTTGGCACCGCATGGGTGATGTCGGCTACCTCGATAGCGATAATCGATTCTGGTTCTGTGGTCGCAAAACGCACCGCGTACAACTCGCTGACAAAACGCTCTTTAGTATTCCCCTTGAAGCGATCATCAATCAACATCCAACTGTCTTTCGCAGTGCACTCGTAGGTGTCAAAGTTGACAACAAAATGGCTGCGGCCATCGTCGTACAACGATGGGCTCGTGGACACGCAAATGACGTAGCGGAGGAAATTACCGATGCCCAATTGTCTCAGGACATCCTCGAGCTTGCTGCGAATAATCCAACCACCGCTGACATCCAATTTGTGCTAGTAAAGGATGAGTTGCCTGTAGACATCCGCCACAATGCCAAGATATTCCGTGAAAAAATTGCTCTCTGGGCCCAAGACCGCATCCCCGCAAACTAGGACTTCCTTTAAATCAATCAAAATATTTTGTGACTACTTGAGAACAAAAAAACCGATATATTTAAAGTTGTATATACTTTAAATACTAAGATATTGACGATGCTGAGAAGAACTTAAAAGCATCATTACGTCACATACCAGTGTAGGAACTAAACCAGCACGATGAGTACAGAGTGGTTTTACAGAATCGGTGACCAGGAACACGGGCCTGTCGAGAGCAAGACGCTCAAGCTGCTTGCGGAAGTGGGACAAATCGCGCCCGACACACTCGTTCGCAAGACCACTTCCAAGAGTTGGACCGAAGCGCAGCATGTAAAGCAACTTTTTGACGCTCATAAATCCTCCCAACGGAGTATCGCCGCACCTCCAATAATCGAGCAGTCCTCGGATTCCGAGTACGAAAAAGCGGTACCCGTGCAACCGCCGCCACAAGTACGCGCGGTTAATGAACCCCCGCCAATCATTCCCACCGCTGAATTAGTCACGCCGGAATCCGACACGTTCACACCCCAGATCAATATTGTTACAACGGCAAGTCTCAATGGTGCCGCTAAGGACGACAGCCCCAGTCCAAATAATGCCACCGACGACGATAATATAAAGAACAACGACACCAGTAAGCGTCCCCTGATGTTGGTCCTCACCTTAGCCGGCCTTATCATCCTCACAATTCCAACTGCGTGGTATTTGTACAGCGAGCCCACGACATCTGATGGTAAAGCCTCTACTCAAGTGAATTATCCTCCGGCGCCGAACGCCAACCTTTCCACAACGGCAAACTCCCGCTCCACAGCAATCAGTCGACCCAATCATTCCCGGCTAATCAACAACGTATTTACCAAACAGTCCCAATGGATCGATCCTACCAACGGTCAATTCCAACTGACCCGCGACGCACGACTATCGATCACTCATGTTTGGCTGGATACGCAGCAAACTGAGCAACCCATTCTCAATATTGTCATCAAAATTGAAAACCGCAACAAATCAATTGAGTTATCGTTACAACGCCAATTCGCAAATCAAAATGCGGCGGACCGCACTAATAAATTGAGCCCTTACGTACCGCTGATTCGCCTAACCACAGGTGACGGACACGCACTTGACTCGGAAGCTGTACTAGTCAATCGCACGATTCCAATGGCAAGTGAGATCAGTGAGACATATCAAATCGCACTTACCGTTGAACAGACCGCTGAACTTGACCAATTACGAGTCGCGGTTCCCAAGGCTTGGTTCAATAAATCAGGGTATTGGGGATTTGAAATTCCTCAAGTCATGATCACGTCGACTAAACCGACACAGACTCCTGTTCAAATCGCCAGCGAGCCAAATTCGGCTAGTGGCAATCTCGCCAACGCCCAACCCAGCGATGTTGGCGGCAAAAACAGCGCAGCCACAAAACCCCCTGCTGACGGAAAAGGTGTGCTACCGCCATCGCCGTTTGGAAACAATACTACGCAGGCAAAACCAAAAAACGGAGATCAGCCAACAACCATTCAGGATCTCCAGTCTCAAATAGACCAAGAAAAGAAACGTGTCCCTGTACCTCGCGGCGCTGAGCTGCCACAATAACCCGCAGAAGGGAAACGGTCCGTTGAAGGTATTGGTGACAGGCGCTGGAGGTTTTCTCGGTAGTGAAATTGCAACTCAGTTGCTGCACCAAGGCCATAGCGTCATCGGATTCTCAAGAGGTTCTTACCCTGCACTCGAGCAGCAGGGGGTGCAGTGGATACGTGGTGATATTCGTGACGCTAATGCGATTAACCAAGCCTGCCGCAATGTTGATGCAATCATACATACCGCTGCCTTGCCGGGTGTTTGGGGTTCCTGGAATTCCTATTACCAAGTTAACACCGTCGGCACCGAGCACGTAATCGCTGCCGCTCGTGCACAAGCAGTCAAACACCTGGTATACACAAGCAGTCCCAGTGTAACTTTTGACGGAACAGACCAAGCAAATATCCCAGAAGATGTCCCCTACCCCAGTTCTTGGCTTTGTCATTACCCACACTCCAAAGCGATTGCTGAACAGGCAGTCCTCGCGGCAAATGGCCAAGATAACCTCGCTACATGCGCGTTGCGACCTCATTTAATTTGGGGGCCAAATGATCCACATCTAATTCCACGGCTCATCAAACGCGGCAAGGCAGGTAAATTGAGAATCGTCGGTGACGGCACCAATCTCGTCGATATGGTACATGTCACCAATGCAGCCCACGCTCATCTTTGTGCTATCGAAGCATTAAGCAACAACCCAGCATCTCACGGCAAAGCATATTGGGTTTCACAACAAGAACCGGTCAATTGCTGGGATTGGCTCAACGAACTACTACAAGCCGCCGGTGTCCCGCCGATCAAAAAGAGCATTTCTAGCCGTACAGCTTATGCAGCGGGAGCTGTACTAGAGGCCGTCTACACAGCGTTACGCATTGGTAGTGAACCACGGATGACTCGATTTCTCGCAAAACAACTCTCGGCGGACCACTATTTTGATAATCGCCGCGCACAGGAGTTGTTGGGATATTTCCCCATTCTTTCCACCTCACAAGCGATGGACGAGCTCAAACAGGCGATGGGGCCTAAAGGGTGCTCGGCCGGAGTGAGTGTTGATTAACAAACAACTCTCGTGCTAGCTTGCATAATTCAACGAATACGGATAATTTTAAGGATTAACTGCCAGCACGCAGTCATCGATCCGTGTCCAACTTCCGATCGCCTAAATAAACATGACTCTACAGCATCATCAATTTACACCTCCCACCATGTCCCGCATTGTGTTAACAGGGATCGGCCTGACATCACCTAACGGCAATAATTTGCAGGACTACCGGAACAACCTACTCGCCGGAGTGAGTGGCGTTCAGGATTACGAAATTCGCTATGTTGGAAAAACACTAGCTGGCATTTGTGATTTTGATGCGCTCAAACATCAAAACCGACGTGAGATTCGACGAGGCACTCGAGCTGGCAGTATTGCAATCTACTGTTGTAACGAAGCCATCGCCAACAGCCAAATCGACTGGGAGCAAGTCGATCACGCTCGCACAGGAATTTACCTTGGCGTCACCGAGCATGGAAATGTTGAGACCGAAAATGAAATCTATGAACTCAGCCAGTTTGATTATGACGTAAGCGTCTGGAATCACTTTCATAATCCCCGCACCGTGGCCAACAACCCAGCCGGCGAAGCTGCCTTGAATATGGAAATCACCGGACCGCACTACACAATTGGTGCTGCCTGTGCCGCGGGCAACTCCGGTTTGATCCAAGGCGCTCAAATGCTGCAACTTGGTCAATGCGATGTCGCCCTTGCCGGAGGCGTCTCGGAAAGCATCCACACGTTTGGAATCTTTGCCAGTTTTAAGAGCCAAGGAGCATTGGCACAACATCCAGTTGCCAAGGAAGCATCTCGTCCTTTCGATGTCGACCGCACGGGTATCGTCGTGTCTGAAGGCGGATGCGTCTATGTACTGGAACGATTAGACGATGCTTTGGCACGCGGTGCCCGCATCTACGGTGAACTCGTGGGATATGCTATCAACACCGACGCAACCGATTTCGTGCTGCCTAACCCTGAGCGACAATCCCAATGCGTCCAACTCGCTTTGGACCGTGCCGGTATTACAGCAGCGGATGTCGATATCCTCAGCACTCATGCCACCGGAACTAAAAGTGGGGATATCCAGGAAATCGCTGGTCTCAGAAGAGTATTTCAAGGAAACTCCAATTGCTGCGTCAACAATACCAAGAGCTTTATCGGTCATACGATGGGTGCGGCCGGTGCGTTAGAACTCGCAGGAAATCTCCCCGCATTTGATGACAATATCTGTCATGCAACGATCAATGTTGATCAACTCGACGAGGAATGTGCCATGGACGGACTAGTCCTAAATCAACCCAAGACGTTAGAGTCCGTTGACTATATAGTGAACAACTCGTTCGGAATGCTGGGAATCAATTCCACTGTGGTTATCAAGAAATTCGTCTCGTAAATCTATCGCAATACCTTATGCAACTCTGATACGTAGACATTCTAGGTTACACCCTTGAAAATACAGCAAAGTGGTAAAAAGAGCGCATAAACCCACTGGTTTTCTAAAATAAACTCTGTAAGATTTATGGATTCTACATATTCCGTGTGGCATGTCAGCCCACTTGCCCTATCTTATATAGTGGTAGGGTGATATGTTTCTACAAACCATTTTACGCCTCGGAGCACAACGAGCATGACACCTGCTGAAATTCGTGATGCAGTCCTAGCTATCCTTAATACCATTAATCCGGATGAGGATTTATCGTCGTTAGATGACGAAAAGGAATTCCGTGATCAACTGGAAATGGACAGTATGGACTTTCTCGATATTGTGATGGAACTACGAAAACGTTATCGTGTTCAAGTTCCCGAAGAGGATTATGACAATTTGGTAAGCATGAACAAGACGGTCGCTTACCTTGAACCTAAGATGAAAGACATATCGGCTTAATCGTGTACGATTCGATCATTATTGGCGCAGGCATGTCTGGCTTAGCCGCCGGTATCCGATCAGCGTACTATGATCAAAAGGTCTGTATTCTCGAACGCCATAACACAATCGGCGGATTGAATTCTTTCTATCGGCTCCGTGGCCGTAACTACGATGTCGGCTTGCATGCGGTCACCAACTTCACACCTCGCGGAACACGCCGCGGCCCGTTTGCGCGACTACTACGACAGCTGCGTTTAACGTGGGATGATTTTGGACTGTCGCCACAGCTCATGTCGTCCATTTCGTTTCCAAACGTCGAACTCGCATTTGACAACAATATCGATCTACTGCGGAGCGAAGTCGCTCGCGCCTTCCCCAATCAAATTGACAACTTCGAAAAGCTGATGGACTCGCTCATCGATTACGATGATCTTGAACAAAGCCATTTTGAAATGTCGACCCGCGAACAGCTGTCCGAAGTTATCACCGACCCACTGTTGATCGAAATGATTTTGTGTCCGGTGATGTGGTACGGTAACCCGCGTGAACATGACATGGACTACGGGCAGTTTTGTATTATGTTCCGCGCCCTATTTCTGGAAGGCTTAGCGCGGCCCTTTGATGGCGTCCGCTTGATACTAAGAAAACTCGTGCGAAAATTCCGTGAGCTAGGTGGAGAACTAAAACTACGCACTGGCGTCCAACAGATTAAGATCGATGGCGGCCGCGCGGTTGGTGTGGTCTTGGATTGCGGTGACGAGATGTCCGCAAAGAACATCTTAAGTAGCGTCGGCGCCGTTGAAACATTCCGACTGTGTGACGATGACGACACAACCCACGTTCACAAAACGGGACAATTGTCATTCATTGAAGCTATCTCGACACTGGACACCTACCCCTTGGAACTAGGGCACGATAAGACGATCATCTTCTTCAACGACTCGGACAAATTCCATTGGCAACGACCACTTGATGATCTTTGTGATGTTCGAACCGGCGTTATCTGCACGCCTAACAATTATTGCTATGATGCAGCCGATGGTGAACTCCCCGATGGGATCATGCGAATTACCGCACTAGCGGACTTTAATCGATGGAAGAACCTAAACAAAGACAACTACGACCGACAGAAGGAAATCTGGTTTAACAAAGTGGTAGATTCAGCCACGAAATTCGCGCCGGATTTCCGCGAACACACCATCGACACTGATATGTTTACGCCTCAAACAATCCAGCGATTCACCTCACACGACAACGGCGCAGTATATGGGGCAACGCGTAAGTGGTTTGACGGTACGACGAATTTCAAGAATCTGTTCTTATGTGGTACTGACCAAGGCTTCGTGGGAATCGTGGGTTCCATTATCAGTGGAATCTCGATGGCGAATCATCATTTGCTACGCGGAAATTAAGCGACTCTCGCTTTCGCTATCACCCTAACGCTAAAACTAAAATGCAGTAGAATGTAACCTCGGCGGTATTCGCAACTACCGGTTGTTCGTTAACCTAATTCAAACCACTAATTCACATGCCTAAAGATTTTCTTGCCGGAGCCAAAGACGAATACGATGTCATCGTCATTGGCAGTGGTTTGGCTGGTCTCACCTCTGCCAATATACTTGGAGCGGCAGGCTACCAGGTTTTGCTTATCGAACAGCACTATAAACTGGGCGGAATGGCAACGTGGTTTAAACGACCCAGTGGGCACGTATTTGATGTCTCCCTACACGGCTTTCCGTACGGCATGAAAAAAAGCTGCCGACGTTATTGGAACCAAGATATCGCTGACCGCATTATTCCACTGCTCGGCATACGATTTGATAATCCACAATTCTCATTAACGACACCCTACGACCGTGAAAATTTCACGAAACTGTTAACCAGTCAATTCGGAGTCGAACATGAAACCGTGACGCAGTTTTTTGATGCAGCGGGCAACATGAATTTTTATGACGAACAACAAATGACCACGGGAGAATTGTTTGAAAACTTCTTCCCTGGTCGCCAAGATATCATCCGGTTATTGATGGAACCCATCACGTATGCCAATGGGTCTACATTAGAAGATCCCGCTATCACCTACGGAATTGTGTTTTCCAACTTCATGAGGAAAGGAGTTTACACCTTTCAGGGTGGAACCGATATGCTCATCAACATGATGCATGACGAATTAAAACGCAATAATGTTGATGTGCGAATCAAGTGCAGCGCCAACAAAATTAATACTCGTCGTGGTGTCGTCGAAAGCGTACAAGTCAACGATCGCACAATTCGCTGCCGCAGTGTAGTTTCTAATGCCAATCTGCTGACGACGATCTTCAAAATGGTCGGTGAAGAAGTATTTGATAAAGATTACATCGATGACGCGCGAAATGTGCGACTGAACAATTCCAGCACACAAGTCTATATGGCGCTGGCCGAAAATGATTCAATCGATCCTATAACGGGCGACCTGCTCTTCAGTTCAACTGCCGACCGCTTCGAGACAGATCTTTTGCTCAGCCGCGATATTACTAGTCGCACATTCTCATTTTACTATCCGAGCACTAGACCGCATGCGAATCCACGACACTTAATTGTGTCAAGCACCAATGCCAACTGGGACGACTGGATCCATTTGGATGATGAGGAATATAAAGCGAGTAAAGAAGAACTCATCGACACCACTCTCGGGGCACTCGAAAAATACGTGCCTAACGCGCGCGAACGAATCATTTTTGCCGAAGCATCCACGCCGCGTACTTTTGCCCACTACACACAGCATCAAAACGGAGCCAGTTTCGGTACTAAATTCGAAGGCCTAGCGGTCAGTCGGGGCTTGCCCGAACAAATCAAAGGGCTGTATCATGCCGGTAGCGTTGGCATCATTATGTCCGGTTGGCTCGGTGCAATAAACTATGGTGTTATCGTTTCCAATGACGTTGATGCTCAATTAATGTAGTGATTTGGTGCTAAAATGCGTGCTAGCAAACAGGCCCGCGATTTCAAAACACTAAAACGCTGTTTCGATCTCAATAACCACTTTACCACGAACCCCATGACCATCAAACAAATCCAAGCTGCTATTCCCCATCGCGCACCCATGCTGCTGATCGACGAAGTTGTATCGCAGACCGATACCACAATCAGCTGCAAAAAAACATTTCGGGACGATGAGTTCTTTTTCCAAGGCCATTATCCCCATCAGCCGATCGTACCGGGAGTCATTTTATGCGAAGTTGGGATGCAAGCAGGTGCGGTATTGCTGGCGGACATTATCCAAGCAGCTGCGGGAGTGGAAATAGGCAATAAGCTCAGTGGTAAAGTTCCTGTTGCGACTCGACTGAATAATGTTAAATTCAAGAGGATCGTCAAACCTGGTGATACCGTTGAGGTCGAAGTGACGCTTACAGACCAAGTACAAGTTGCCTATTTTTTGACGGCAAAGGTGACCGTTGAGGGTAAGCTGGCAACTCGTTTTGATTTCGCCTGTACCATCGCCGACCCGCAAACCTAACCGCCGGCAAAGTTCACGAGAAACAAGCCATCACCCTTAACCACCAAAGAACACACAATGGCATTCCTTCAACTTGAAGATAAAACCATCGTTATCATGGGCGTTGCTAACCGCAAAAGTGTCGCCTACCACATTGGTAAAACGATCTATGAAGCTGGCGGCCTGCCTGTATACGTTGTTCGCAGCGAAAAACGCCGCGAAGAATTACAAAAACTACTTGGCGAACATCCCATCTACGTATGCGATGTAGAATTCCCCGAGCAAATTGAAACTCTCCGCAAAACACTAGCGGAATCGCATCCGCTGATCGATGGATTAGTACATTCGATCGCATTTGCCGATTATGAAGATGGTCCTAAGCCCTTTCACGCGACGAGTAAGTCACAGTTTTTGCGTGCGGTGGACGTCAGCTGTTTTTCCTTGATGGCAGTTTCCAATGCACTGAAAGAACTTTTTTCTAACGACGCAGCCGTGGTGTCGATTTCCATCTCCACCACCAAAATGGCGAGCGAAAATTATGGATTCATGGCTCCGATTAAAGCCGCCCTCGATTCCTCATTGGCTTTCCTCACAAAATCGTTTAGTAGTTTCTCAAATGTACGCTTTAATGCAGTCGGACCAAGTTTACTAAAAACATCAGCGTCTGCTGGAATCCCCGGCTACGTCGACTCCTATCTTTACGCCGAACAGGTAATCCCTCGAGGTTCTGCCGTTGAAACACAAGAAGCAGCAAATGTAGCTGCGTTTTTGCTCAGTCCACGCTCTTCCGGAATCTGCGCGCAAACCATCGTTGTCGATGCCGGCATGCAAATCAATTACTTTGACGAGAAAATTGTCAAAAAGTCCATTTCCGAATAGGTTTACGCGTTGCCATGGAATCCAAACGTCCTAATATCCTCTGGTATTGCACTGACCAACAGAGATTCGACACTATCGGTGCGTTGGGGAACCCGCAGGTCGACACGCCGAACATCGACAAGTTGCTTGAATCCGGCGTCGCTTTTACGCACGCGTATTGCCAAAGTCCAATTTGCACTCCGAGTCGTTCAAGTTTCTTAACCGGCCTCTACCCTGCTCGTCTTCATAACACTCGTAACGGCAACGGCACCTTTCCCGAATTCCCACCGCTAATTACCAAACTCGTTTCGGATGCAGGCTATCGTTGTGGAAATATTGGAAAATTCCATCTGACAAGTTCCGGCCACCGCACCGAACCGCGCCTCGACGATGGCATGACGTATTGGCAGTTCAGTCACGCACCCCGCGACGACTGGGAGTCTGGCCATCATTATGCGGATTGGGTTCGCGACCAGGGCGGAGACTTAGATGCCATGCGTAATAGCCCAGAACGAGTGAACCCAGCGATGCATCAAACTCGGTGGGCAACCGAATGTGCAATCGAGTTCACTGCCGGTGACTCTAAGTCAGACATTCAAAACGCCGATCAACCTTGGATGCTGTGCGTTAATATTTATGATCCACACCCACCGTTTATTCCACCGAAGTTCTACGCCGATCAATTTGATGCGGAGCAGATGCCTGGACCCTATTTTCAACCCAAGGATCTAGAGCAACAAGCACGATTAGCCGCCATTGATTTCCAAGGCGATCCGAAGACGCCCCAAGGCCACGATGCTAAACAAATGCAGGCCTACTATTATGCAATGATCAAACAGATCGACGATCAATTCCAGCGAATCATTGAACACTTGCGAGATACGAATCAACTCGAAAATACCATCGTCATCTTTACCAGTGACCATGGTGAATCTCTCGGAGACCACGGACTGCTAGAGAAGGGGTGTCGGTTTTACGAGGGTCTTGTCCGCGTTCCACTTATTTTTTCATGTCCCGCAAAATTCCTGCAAAATGTCCGCCGTGATGCCTTAGTTGAACTTCTCGACTTAACTTCAACCATCATTGAACTCGCTGGAATCGAACAACCCGACTATATGCAAGGACGTTCGCTGATATCGCTATTAACAGACTCAGACGCCGAAGATAGTCATCGAGAGTTTGTACGCAGCGAGTATTTTGACGCTTTGGATCCATTTTTCACTGGAGGCACCGGCGCATTTGCCACGATGTACCGTAATCGTCAATTCAAACTTTCTGTATATCATGGGCATGGACTCGGCGAATTGTATGACCTAGAAAACGATCCCTGGGAATTTAACGACTTATGGAACAATCCCGAGTATACTACTGTAAAAGCGGACCTTATCGCCAAAAGTTTTGATGCACATGTGCTGCTTACGACCGATGTTGGGTCTGAACGAATCGCTCCAATGTAGAAATGGACTTATCGGTGAATCCGTTGAACCATTAGCTGATTTTTTTCAATACACTACGACCACGACCTTAAATCAAACCTCTTGAGTCATGCTAAAACAACTTGGCCCCTACATCATCGACAAGCAAATTGGCCGAGGTGGTATGGGGTTTGTTTATGCGGCTCATCACGAAGACACCGATGAAGTTGTCGCGATAAAAATGCTCTCGGTCGGTTTTGCCGATGATGAGAATTTCCGCAATCGATTTTCGCTAGAAATCGAGACGCTGAAACAACTTCATCATGACGGTATCGTCGAAATATTCGGCTTTGGTGAGCAGGACGGCATACTTTTCTACAGCATGGAGCTTGTGGACGGCCCCAGTCTTTATGAGACACTCAAATCTGAAGGGCCTGTTGCTTGGCGAGATGTTGTCCGCATGACCATCGAAATTTGTCATGCATTAAAACATGCCCATGACCGCGGCGTCATTCACCGCGATCTGAAACCGTCCAACCTAATCGTTTCCCCTTCCGGATCCGTGAAATTGGTCGACTTTGGTATCGCTCGCCTGTTCGGTACCGCTCAGCTTACGGCCGATTATGCCGTCGTCGGCACAGCGGATTATATGTCGCCAGAGCAAGCCGAAGGTCAGCGACCCACTGTCCGCAGCGATCTGTATTCACTCGGCGCAGTTATGTACGCGTTGCTCTCGGGAAAGCCACCGTTTTCGAGCCCTTCTATCGCTCAAGTCATTCATAGGTTACGGCATGACCCACCACCTTCACTGCTCGATGCACAACTGGACGTCCCCCGTGAACTCAACCATATCGTGCAACAATTACTCAGCAAGAGTCCGGATGATCGAGTGCCCACACCCCTGGCTGTTATTCACCGCTTGCAGGCCATGCAACATGCGTTAGATTCTCACCTACCATCCACAATCAAAGATCCCGTAGTAGATGTCACCGACACCAATGCGGGGGCAACCTACAGCGATAATGCTCCGACTGGTGAATTCACTCGAGGTGAAATTGACGAAGATAACTCGCCGACGCTGTTGCGTCCCACGCTGCAAGGAGCCTATCAAACTGGAGCAGTGTCCGACGAATTGTCCCTCGCCGATATCGAATCAGAGTCTGCAGAAGTCACGTCCGTAGACGACGGCGTTCACAGCCATTTCACGCGAGTCGACCCGACGCATGCCCAAGATCAAAGTAGCCAAAAGAGAGGAGTGATTGCGAGCATTTTGATCGCCGTAGGATTCTTGGCGGTTATTGGAGGCATATTTGCCTTTACCAATTACATGAACCGACCAGCGACCGCCGAGGAATTACTAGAGCATATTCTGCGGGCGAGGATTGACCCAGGGTCAGATTGGGCACAAGCTCATGAGGAGATGGAAGATTTCATCGGACGTTTTCCCGACCATGATCAATATGAAGAAATCAAACAATTGCATGACGTGCTTGCTTCCGAGCGAGATTTACAAAAATACATCGACAAGCTTTCCATGGTTACGGAATCATTGTCAGTGGTAGAATTACAACTACTTTCAGCTTTGAATACAGCCACCGACGATCCGCAAGCGCGCGTTGTACAACTTAAATCGTTTATCGCCACCTACGATGCGTTTATAAGCGACAAAGATGCCGTCCGCTGCGTCGATTTTGCTAAAATCCAATTAAAGCACTTCCAGCAAGAAGCGATCCAAGTAGACCAAAAAACGACGCGATTAAGAGCAAAATATCGTGACGAGATCAAGCGGATTGTTGCCGCCGCCGCGGAACTTGCCAATGCCGACCACGAGCGAGCTCTCAACATGTTGCACAGTGCTAAGGCGTTGTTTTCGCAACACGAATTCTTGAATGCCGAGCTACAGCTAATCGATGACGCCATCGAAAAGTTGACCGAGTTTCAATAATTGCTAGAGAATTGTCGAAGGTTGTCCAGTTTTCACATTCGTGGTTAAATTTCCAAAACCACAAATGCGATCAGGCTGGTTTTATACATAATCCTCGCTCAGCGGAAGTCTCGAGGTTTCGGGTTGTATTTGCCGAGCGTGGCAGAGAGATCCTCCAAGCGGTGGGCCACGACGTGGATAACGGAGCTTTTTTTTTCTAGCTTCCCATGGACTAGCCATGCGTTACTGCGACGGCCGACGCTGTAATACCGTTCCCAGATGTACTGCTTCAGTACAAGATTAATCGTACCTGTTTCATCTTCAAGCGTAACAAAGGTAATCCCCTTCGCGGTAAATGGCCGTTGACGCAACAACACAATACCAGCGACTCGGACGTAACGATTGTTGCCCAGCGTTTCCAACTGGGTGGCTGTAACGACAGACTTGGCGGCTAACTGTTCACGCCAGAACATCAACGGGTGACCTTTAAGCGAAAGACCGGCGGTACGATAATCCATCTCCACTTGCTCTGCCGGTTGCATCACGGGCAATTCAGGAACGTCGTCATCACTGGCACTGATTAGATCGAACAATGGCTGCTCACACATGCTGCGTTCTTGGGCTAAAGCCTCCCACAGAGCAGACCGCCGATCTCGTTGAAAGCTCGAAAACGCATCGGCGTCCGCCAACTTCATAATAAACGATCGGCTAGCGCGACCACGCCGCCGTAAATCTTCCACCGATCCGTACAGCATCTCACCTCGGTTTTCCAAAATTCGCATTACGTCGTCTTGGCGAATACCATGAACGACTTTCATTCCCAATCGCAAAGCTAGCCGTTTGTTCGCATTGTTTGTACCACCGTCTTCCTCTTCTAGCGTACAATCCCAGTCGCTCAAATTAACGTCCACCGGTAAGACAGTCACTGCGTGCCGCCGAGCGTCAGTCACTAGGTCACTGACACTATAAAATCCCATTGGTTGACTATTAATCACTGCTGCCGCAAATACTGCGGGATGATGGCACTTAAGCCACGCCGATACGTATACCAACAATGCAAAACTCGCCGCATGTGATTCGGGAAATCCGTATTCACCAAATCCTCGAATCTGGGTGAACACTTGCTCTGCAAATTCCATACTCAGTCCTCGCAGCAGCATTCCTTTGATCAATTTTTGATGAAACTTTTCGATCACACCAGGTCGCCGCCATGCTCCCATTGCCCGCCGCAGTTGGTCAGCTTCGCCGGGTGTAAATCCGGCCGCTACCACAGCCAATCGCATTGCCTGTTCTTGGAACAACGGAACACCGAGCGTGCGGTCGAGTACTTCGCGAATCGCATCATTTGGATAACTCGGTTCTTCTAAGCCGGCACGGCGTTTTAGGTAGGGATGGACCATGTTGCCCTGAATAGGACCGGGTCGGACAATCGCAACTTCGATGACAAGGTCATAAAAACAACGTGGCTTAAGTCGGGGCAACATACTCATTTGTGCGCGACTCTCAATCTGAAACACTCCCACTGTATCAGCCTTGCAAATCATGTCATACACCTCGCTGTCATCCGCAGGAATCGTTGCCAACGTCCATTCTTCGTTCTTGTGTTGCTGCAACATATCAAAACACTTATGAATCGCACTAAGCATTCCCAGTGACAGACAGTCGACTTTCAGTATTCCAAGTTCATCGAGGTCATCTTTATTCCATTGAATCACCGTCCGCCCGTCCATGGCGGCATTTTCAATAGGCACTAGTTCACTGAGTAACCCTTGTGTGATAACCATTCCGCCTACATGCTGTGACAGATGCCGAGGCATTCCTCGCAGCATCTCCACGAGTTCCATAAACCGTTCTCCCGCCAATTCATCTGGGTCTAACCCTACTTCTCGGCACCGCAAACAGAGGTTGCCTTCTGCAATACGCCCATCGAGGTTTTTAGCAACCGCATCTACCAAATCCGCGGGGAACCCGAGAGCTTTACCAACTTCCCGCACCGCACTGCGCATACGATAGGTAGTAACCACACCGGTCATTCCGGCGCGGTCGCGTCCATATTTTTTGTACAAGTATTGGAGTACTTCTTCACGACGTTCATGTTCGAAATCGACATCAATATCGGGTGCTTCAGCCCGTTCGCGACTAATAAAACGCTCAAACAACAACTGAGTTGTAGCGGGGTCAACCGACGTTACCCCTAAGCAAAAACAGACAACCGAATTAGCAGCCGAACCTCGCCCCTGACACAAAATATCTTGGCTGCGAGCAAACCGAACCAGATCCCAAACCGTCAAAAAATAGGCTTCGTAATGCAACTCCCCAATCAGTTCCAGTTCGTGTTGCAGCAGGTTAATGACCTTGTGAGGAATCCCATGCGGATATCGTTCGTGGGCCCCCGTCCATGCCAGTTGTTTGAGATATGCAATTGGAGTGATATTTGTAGGGGCAAGTTCTGCCGGGTACTCATATCGCAATTCTGATAGCGAGAACCCACAAATGTCGGCAATTTCCCGTGTTCGTTCGAGTGCCTGCGGAATCTGCTGAAATAGTTTCGCAATGTCTTCAAGCGGCCGCATGTGTCGTTGGGCGTTCGCAAACTGATAGGGTCCAATGTCGTGCACCGTACACCCATGAGCGGTTGCGGTAAGAACATCTTGCAGCCGCGCGTGCGAGGGATCGTGATAGTAGACATCGCCAGACGCGACTAGCGGAACGCGGGTTTGTTGCGATAAATTTTGAAGTAAATCAAGTCGCTGTAGGTCTGCTGATCCGCGGTGTAATTCAGCTAACAAATAGCAACGCTCACCGAACATGTCGTCGTATCGTTGTAAATCTGCAGCGTCGATAAGTTTGGCAGCAGCATGCACTCGGTGGTGGTCCGAGCTTGACCCCGTCGACAACCGATTCCAATCTGGGATCACGCCCAAGAGGAATTCGTCACCATGGGAAACTAAGTCCTCAAAGGATAAGCGGCAATTACCTTTGGATGCCTGGCGGCGTCCCAGCGTTAGCAAGCGACACAGCGCTGCATAGGCTGAACGATTGCGAATCCAGACAACGCAAGGCGGAGCGTCATCAAAGGTTAATTCCGCCGCAACGATATATTGCAATTCTGCATCAACGGCCGCGCCATGCCCGCGAACAATTCCAGCTAGGGTATTGCGATCGGTAATCGCTAAGGCAGTATATCCAAGTCTCACTGCACGCTGCACCAGCTGATCAGCAGAAGAAGCACCTTGCAGAAATGAAAAACTGGATTTGCAATGTAGTTCGGCGTAGTTCATTCGCAGTTCCAATTCCTAACCAAAGTTTCCTTGCAGAAACCACTGCGAGGTTGGCAATTGCCTGAACACCCAAAATCG
>DTSG01000047.1 GCA_012965455.1 Planctomycetaceae bacterium
CGCGTAACAGTAAGACTTGCACAGGTTCGAGTACAAATCTGTGGGACACAGTTCAGCAGAGCTATGTACTCGCTGCCTGGATTCCGTCTGATCCCGACAGCAGCCCGGCCTGCTTAAAACGTCTAATGAATGCTTGCAACCGCTCGGTTTCTGGATTAGTGAGGATCTCGGCCGGGCGGCCTTCTTCTACGATGCGACCTTCGTCAAGGAAGAGCAACCAGTCTCCGACGTCACGTGCGAAGTGCATTTCGTGACTGACGATCAACATCGTCATGCCTTCTTCCGCCAGCTGTCGCATAACCTCCAACACTTCACCGACTAATTCGGGATCGAGTGCCGACGTCACTTCATCGAACAACATTACTTTGGGTTTCATCGCGAGCGCACGCGCGATTGCAACACGCTGCTGTTGGCCGCCCGATAATTTAGAAGGATATTCGTTGATCTTGTCAGACAGGCCAACTTTCTCGAGAAGCTCAGCTGCGAGATCACGCGCCTCATTCTTAGACAGATTCCGAACATTCACGGGCGCCATGATGATGTTGTCCAGAACAGAGCGATGTGGGAAGAGGTTGAAGCTTTGAAAGACAATACCAACATCTGCACGCATACGTGCTATTTGACGTTCGGATTGCCGTTTACGTGTACCGTTTTCTCCAAATGTGTAACCAACAGCCTCGCCATCAATCCAGATCTCTCCACTGTCATATTCCTCAAGAAAATTGACACATCGGAGCATGGTTGATTTACCCGAACCGCTTGGTCCGACAATTGTTAATACCTGTCCGCGATCGAGCTCGAAGCTGACCCCGTTGAGGACTTTCAACGTGCCGAAGCTTTTTTCCAGATTTTTCACTTCAATCATGACACAAATTCCATAAGACGCTACAAGCAGAGTATAGATGGTTCAGCTAATGGCTATATGCGGTCTTCTTTTCTAGCCGTTGAGCAACGATAGCCATTGGATAACAAATAGCGAAATAGATAATCATCGCACCGAAAAATACCTGAAACGGAGAAAGTGTCCGCTCTGCCACTTCCCGGGCAGCATAGCTGAGTTCCCATACGCCGACTATAGAGACGTAGGCCGTTGATTTGACCATCATTATGCAGTTGTTGAGCATCGGTGGTATCGACATTCGGGCGGCCTGTGGAAAGATCACCAGCCGCAGATATTGAGACAACCTCATGCCTACACCTTTAGCGGCATCAAACTGCGTTCGCGGTACAGCCAGAATAGCGCCACGGGTGATTTCGGTAACGTAGGCTCCACAGTAAATTACTAATGCTCCGCAGACAGTGACATAGTCTCCTATGTTTACCCCCAGTGCTGGCAGTGCGTAATAAGTGAGGAACATCAGGACCAATATGGGTATTCCCCGGATGACAAAAACGTAACCTGTAATTATGCGTCGCAGTGCAGTCGGTCCGTAGATGACAAAAATTCCAAGAATAACGCCGAGGAGGGAGCCCGCGATTATCGTTACTACCGACATCCAGGCTGTATACACCGCACCCTTCATCAGGTACGGAAAACTGGAATAGAGGACGTCAAACATTCAGCTAACTGCCTCTAAAACCTTACTCGGTAGTGCATTTCAATAAACCGCATGAGCAGACCCGCACAGGTGGTAATGACAAGAAAAATCAGGGCAATGACGACAAATACCTCAATCGTTGTTGCGCTTTGTTCAACGAGTTGCTTGCCCACCAGAGTCAATTCTGTCACGCCAATGGCCGACACGAGCGAGGTATCTTTAATCAACAGGACGACCTGATTACCCAGTGGTGGTAATACCTTGAGTATGGCCTGTGGAAGAATAACCAGGCGCATGACAGAAAATCGTGACATGCCAAGTGCCTTGGCCGCTTCGCGTTGCGTGTTACTTATCGACTCAATGGTGCCACGAAATACGTCGGCCAGGTAACAACCGTGTTGTCCCGCTATAGCCAGGACGCCGCAAATAAATGCCGACCAGACTAATCCGATCAGCGGTAGGCCGAAATACAACACGAATATCTGCAATAGCAGCGGCGTGTTGCGAGAAATTTCGATGTAGACCCTGGCCGGGCCTCGCAGCCACCAGAAGCGCGGCATAATCAACGCGACCAGTGCTAGACCCCAAACAAAGGCCAGCACGAGCGCTACTGCTCCCGTTTCAAGCGTCCAGATCAGCCCTATCTGAAAGTCGGGTAGGCTGCGGATGACATAGTTGAGGTCAAAATATTGATGGATCGTTTCCATTACTCAATTGCTGTTACGAATCTTGACATTCTTGGTCAAGAAATGAAGACGGCACGTGCCCGGAACAGGGCACGTGCCGTCCATTGTGGCAGTACGACCTGAGCACCACAACAGTCTGGTTCTAGTAAAATAATTGTTTCGGACGGACGCCAAACCACTTTTCAAAGACATCGGCATAGTCGGAAAATCGTGAACCGCCGCGCATGGTACCGACTATCGTGTCGAGGGTCAGCCACCATTTGAAGTCACCTTGACGCAGAAACACGGCGTTGTACGTGCGGTCGGTGATCAATTCCGGCAATACAACGACATCGTCATGCTGGGTCGTAAACCAGCCGGCCACTGGTAGATCGATCTGCAGGAACTGGGCCCGATTCGTCCGTACCGCCGTCAACAGTGCGGATACGCTATCGAATACATTGCTTTTCGCATTCGGAAAATATCGCTCGTGACGTTCTTTGCTTTGAGGATTGGTCAGCATCGCGGCGGTGAACTTACTGTCGTTCAAGGTCTTAATGCTGCTGATGCCCAGATCCTTTCTTACCACGATAGCAATTCCGGAATCGATGTAGGGCCGCGTAAATGCAACCTTCAATGCGCGATCGGGATAAACGGTAGTGACCTGAATTCCAAAGTCGATTTTGCCACTTTGGGTGTTGGCCCAGCGTGCCGCAAAACCCTGCTTTACAAATTTAATTTTTTCCGGGTCCTTGAAGAGGCCTTTCGCAATCAAGCGGGCAATGTCGATATCAAAGCCGACAAGTTCCCCCTTGTCGTTGATGAAGCCAAATGGGGGCGCCTCGCTCGAGACCCCGACTTTGACATAACCGCGGGCGATCACTTCATCGAGCTTGGACTTTTCTTCCGCATTGGCTATACCGCTAAGGCCAAGCAGTGCAGTGGTAGCGAGCACCCAGCTTGCTCTTTTGATTATGCGCTTAAACATAGATTTCCTCCTTGAGATGGATAGTTATTGACAAGTTATTGAACTGCATGTATCGAGGCCAGATCCAAACGTTGTTTTTAGGTTGTCTCGTATGCCCGCCGAACGCTATCTCGTGTTGGTTAAACGTGCTTGGTCGCGAATTTGCCCAACAATATCGACCCCGACGAGGTCACTCCAGGCATCGAGCAGGCGGCGAGTCACCGGACCAGGTGCGGGCTCATTCATCGAATGATTATCTATAGTCCCAACCGGCATGACACAAAATGTTCCAGAAGTCAGAAAGGATTCATCGGCATTGTATACATCGTACGGTGTATATAAGCCCTCTTCGACAGGAATACCAAGTTTCTCAGCCAGTTCGGTGACGGTCGTCATACTTTCTCCAACGAGTGCACCGCTACGATTGGGCATGTGTAAAGTGCCATTAGAGACGAACATGAAATTCGAACCTTGGCTTTCTGTCACATAACCGTTGACATCGAGCATTAGGGGTTGGGCATCTTCGTCCACATCACGCGCCTCAAAGGCGGCAATGAAATTATTCATCTTGGCAGAAACTTTTGCTTTGGGGGACAGGCACTGCGGCGGTGTGCGACGTGTGCTTGGGATCACCAGTGGCATACCGCTGTCGTCCTCATAATATTTCGCAAAAATAGCCAGATTGATTGGCATACAAAAAACAACGACGGTGGGAGGCATATCCCCGCCACGATGCACGCTGCCCTCATCGGGCATGACACCGCGACTAACATGCATTCGACACAGGTAATCGCCGCCCGCTTCTAGAAGCGGGGCGTTGTGGCGGATGACCTCTAGTACCTTTTCATAAAACTCCTCCGCGGGCATGCCGATATCAAGACGTGTATACTTCATCGATCGGTATAACCGTTGTACATGCTCCCAGATTCTGAAAGGTCTGCCTTCGAAAGTGCGTCCCGCATCGTAGACCCCATCGCCCCAGATAAATCCGCGATCGAAGATTGAAAGTGAAGCGCCGCGTTCGGCGATGATTTCGCCATTCAGATAGACGACTCGTTCGCCGGCTTCCGCAGAAGTTGAGGTAGCCATATTCTTGAATATCTCCTTGTTGTCACCTGGACCTAAGTAAGCACTATAGGGAAACGACGCGATTGCAGCAATATCTGCTAATTGCCTGAATCGTGATATATAAGATAAATCATCGTTGCAGACCAAACAAGGAATACGATGTCTGTTCAGAATATCGTCGTCATTGGTGCGGGCACTGTCGGTGTTTGTTGCGCGTTATATCTGCAGCGTGACCGGCAAGTTAATCGGCAATCTTGTCGCAGGAAGAATCAGCAACGCTGCTTTAACTGCATTCCGGGCAAATCGCTTTTAATATTGGTTGCATAAAACAGGACCTTAAGCATGGCAAATAACAAGAGTTTTTCTAAACGCCACATCGATATTTCAGAGCGTGACAAAGAAACCCTGTTAGCGTGGCGGGTTGCGCCAAATGTGGTGCTTGAAAGTGGCCGCGGTTGCATTGTCACGGACGTTGATGGCAACAACTACTATGATATGAATGCAGGAATGATGTGTATGGTGATCGGCCATTCCCATCCCGAAATCACAGAGGTGATTCACGAGCAAGCAGGAAAACTGATCCACGAAAGCTCCTGGTTCACAAATCCGCATATCGTCGAACTCGGAGAGCTGATTGCGAGCACGCTACCGGGCGATCTCAACGTCGTGAACTTCTGCGTGACAGGCTCCGAGGCGGTTGAGATCGGCATGCGCATGGCAGTGGGCGTCACAGGCAAACATGACCTTGTATCCGTTATCCGGGGTCTGCACGGTGGGTCGCTAGGTGTGGAGTCGATGACTACTATCGGCGGTGCCCGGCGACGTAATCTTGGCCCTTTAATGATCCCAGCGAAATCAGCCGCGATCCTGGCACCTTTCTGTTACCGGTGTCCGATCAATCTGGAGTATCCGTCGTGCGACATCGCTTGCCTAAAAACCAGCCGCGATCTGATTGAATCTGTAACGAGTAGCGAAGTAGCGGCGCTGATGACCGAAACAATGATGGTTGCCGGCGGCATGATCGTGCCTCCGGACGAGTGGTTACCACGAATGCGCCGACTCGCAGACGAACACCAGGCTATGTTGTTGCTGGATGAAGCACAATTTGCACCCGCCAAGACTGGTCGAATGTGGGGGTTTCAACATTACGACGTACAACCTGACATCGTCGCTTTTGCAAAAGGAATGTCCGCTGGATTTGCGATCTGTGGAACGGTGACGACAAAAGAAATTGCCGATCAGGCGCGATCCAAAGCCGGTATCCCATGGGGCGGCACCTACTCCGGTGATCCGTTGGCTGCTGCGGTGGCCTTAAAAAGTTTACAAATCGTGTTACGGGACAACTTGACCGAAAGGG
>DTSG01000048.1 GCA_012965455.1 Planctomycetaceae bacterium
TCCATCCCACTTATATTCACGGTCTTACTATCTTGATCTCGAGGATTTTTAACAACGCCTCCACGCAGACCATTGGCAACGTACACGTGGTTATCTAATCCTAACCGCGGATGATTTGCCCGTAGTTGTGTGTTGTCTTCAGAGAAACCCACGTACCAATCTTCGATTACGTCCGCTTGATGGTCTCCATCGGTGTCCTTCATATATGCCACTCGACCAGCCATCGTGACAATCACACCTTGCTTCCAAGGTTGCAAACCGGTAACAAAATGCAAATCATCAGCAAATAATCGTGAGGTTTCAAACTCGCCGTCATTATCAAGATCTTCTAAAATACGAATACTCGACTTTCCCTTGCCTTCAGGATAGTCACCCATTTGAGCGACCCACATCCGCCCAAATTCGTCAAAGCGAATCGCAATCGGATCGATGACTTGCGGCTCACTAGCAACCAATTCCAATTCAGTACCAGCCGGGATTTCAATATGGTTTACCGAATCCTCAGCAGTCGCCGATGCAACTTCGGCCGTGGGCAACTTGTTCGGCTCGTCAGCAAAGGCCGCCACAGCGGTGCATAATAATAGACTACAACTTAACGTCCAGATTTTCGTTTTTATCATCAACCAACTCTACCTAGAAAATACCGACAAAACCAATCTCTTCCTCTTATGATAATCTGCCCACGCCGATAATAGTGATGCGACAGAGATTTTTCTGCGACACAATACTCGCCACATTCCACGAGTCACACCGCTGCTATGAGTTTATCTCCCTCTAAAACCAATCTCTCGCTATCCGCTCACCAGCGGCCGCTGACGTGGTTGACAGTTATTGCCGTGGTAACTACCGCAGCGTTGTGGGGCGGCAACCCAGTCGCTGCGAAGTACACTCTGATGTCAGACTACACCGATTACGGACTACCTCCGATTACGGTAAGTGGCATCCGATTCCTACTGGCTACATTTTTTATGCTCATCTGGTGTCAATTTGAAAAATCACCTTGGAAGATAACGCGGCAACAACTTCCCACTTGTCTGATCGCCGGCACATTACTCGCCGCGCAAATAGGTACTTTTACCATCGGCGTACAACTATCTAATTCGACTCACACCACCATCCTAATCAATACATTTATTATTTGGATTTTCGGCTATGAACATTTCATCAGCCGGACCCAACGCATGACCAAACTCCAAGTCTGCGGGTGTACGCTTGCCGCAGCGAGTGCCTTGGTGACTCTATTGATAAAGTCCAATGCCGATTCAACAACCCCAGACACTAGCGACTTGCCTGGACTATTAGGTGACTGCATCATAGTCATTAGTGGAGCTTTACTGGCTGCTAAGATATTATTTATCAAAGCAAATCTTAAGACGATTCAATCCGGCACACTGATGCTGTGGCACGATTTAATTGCCGTTATCTGGTTCGTCTTGATCGCGGCCTACTTTGAACGCGATCAAATATCCCTCGACCAAGTGAACGAGCAGGTTGTGTGGGGTCTGATCTATCAAGGCGTCATTGTTGGCGGGCTCTGTTTTGCAATCCAAACGTTCCTGCTCAACAAATATTCTGCTTCACGAATTACCGTATTCAGTTTTCTAACACCAATCTTTGGTATCGCCGCCGCCGCCACTCTACGCAATGACCCCTTGTCATTGTGGATATTCCTTTCATTAGCACTCGTCGCTGCCGGAATCTATTTGGTAAATCGACCAGCGGTGAATCCATGATTTACCGATCTCCACACGCGTGTTAATTCGTGGGTGAATTGTTTTTTTCAAAAATCAACATCTGATCTCCCTACCGGCAATCCAATTAACAAACCGTTACAATAGATCACGTCGTTTAGTACTATTCTTGATTTCCTTTTTAACTACATCCACTATGCCCGCCTTTGATTTTACGATTCGTGATACTAGCCGTATTATCTCACCCGGACTCGTTGTTTTTCCCGAAGTTGTCAAATCAAATCTCGCTGAGATGATTCGAACTGCTGGTGACGTGACGCGATTACGGCCGCATTGCAAAACCCACAAGATGGCCGAAGTAACCGAAATCCAAATGCAACTTGGAATCACTCGGCACAAATGTGCGACCTTTGCCGAAGCCGAAATGCTCGCCACAGCAGGTGTTACAGACATACTGTTGGCTTACAACCTTGTCGGCCCCAACATCCAACGAGCCGTTCAGTTTCGATCAACCTATCCCGACGTAACATTCATCGTAACTGCGGATCATTCTTCACCCGTACAACAGCTATCTGCAGCAATGACCGCGGCGGACTGCACGATCGATGTCTTACTCGACATTGACTCCGGCCAACATCGAACTGGCATTGCCACGGGAGACGCGGCTATTGAACTATATCAACAGATTGCTGATAGCAGCGGACTTAACGCGGCGGGTTTCCACTTATACGATGGGCAGAACCATCAAACCGACCTCGCTCTACGCACAACCGCCGTACAGCAGTGTTGGCAGATCGCGGCGGACTTACGTGACCAACTATCAACCAACGGCTTGGCAGTGCCGCGCATTGTCGCCGGCGGCACTGGCAGCTTTCCGGCCTATGCTGACATTGATGACGACGCCCTCGAACTTAGTCCAGGCACTAACACCTTCTTTGACAACAACTATGGCAACATGTTCCCTGACTTGAACTATACACCGGCGGCGCGAATCCTAACGCGCGTCATTAGCCTGCCGACCGCCGATTCGATTACGGTCGATCTCGGTTACAAAGCATGTGCGTCAGATCCACCACTAGAAAAACGACTCATCTTTCCTGATCTGCCCGATGCAATACCCACTCTACAAAACGAAGAACACTTAGTTTTACAAACTTCAGCAGCGGAGCGATTCTCCCCTGGCGATGAACTGCTAGCGATTCCAGGGCATATCTGTCCCACGAGCGCTTTGCATCGAGCAGCATTTATCGTAGAAGATCAAGAAGTCGTCGGCACCTGGAACATTGCTTCACGCGATCGCTGGATCACAATTTAGATGGGGCAAACTCAATAGTGAACATTCGCGTTAATTCGCGGTCCTACTCACCGTCGTCGTCGGCATTGATGTCTTCACGATCGCTATTGAGTTCATTGAGCAACCCGTCATAAGAACTCATACATTTTTCCACGGTCTGCCGTAAGCGTTCCATACCTTCCGCATTGCCCTGCTGATTCTCCAAGATCGGTTTCATCCAGTCGTTCATCAGATGGAATTGGTTTTCTAGAACCGACAGGATCGACTTAGGAACCTTGTGCATTACCGCCACGCGTTGCACACCGTCAGATGGGTCGACCGTAATCGCTCCCGTTGTATAGTTCCTAAGTTCCTCGGCTAACGTCAACAGGGCGTCATTAGTTTGATCGCTCTTGGAATCTCCAGCTTGCACGACCGTCGACGAGGCAGCCTGTTCGGCAAGTCCCGTGACACCTTGGTCAATCGTCTGACGAATGCCATCTAACCCATCTGAGAAACCTTGCAGCTGCAGAATAATCTGTCCCGCTTGATCATCAGCGCCGACGCCCCGCATCTTCACGTTTTGTAGAAATGCCTTGCAGATATCGGCCCAGCGTTGGTCGTCTTGTTCCGTAGCCCAGCCACACATGACGCGCAACTTTAACATATTGGCTTCAGCATCGGAGGTCAGGGTTTGGGAATCGTTTTCATAGTTGCTCAGAATCAATGTTTCCAGTTCTTCATCGTTCATGATCGCCAACACCTTCTCGGCAATGCGATTCATATTTCGATACGAACCTTGCAACTTAAAGATCGGCTCTGTTCGATAGTCATCATCCTGAGCGGCACTACGAATATATTCTCGATTAACATCAAGCACAACATCCCGAACCCGAAGCAACTTCTTCATCGTGCCAACCATCTCGTTGACTTCTTCCATGGAATAGTTGGCTTCAAATTCAATTCCCTCACGAGAATCTGTTTGAGCAATTTTAATGATCTCGTAAACATCTTTCTGACTACGACTGGCCAACTTGCTCAATACCGGATTCGAGGTCAGACAGTTTTCGATATAACTCATCTCAAAGACATCGGCAGTGTCACCAATGATTTCACCAAGGTTATAGATATCAGCACGATTGGCAAGCATATCTGGAATCTGGAACTTCTCGCCACTTTCCGTATATGGGTTTCCTGCCATAACTACACAGACTTTGCGACCCCGCAGATCGTACGTACGAGTTTGACCTTTGTAGACACCTTCAATTTTTCGTTGAGCATCACACAAGGAAATGAACTTCTGTAAAAACTCTGGATTACAATGTTGGATATCGTCCAAATAGATCATTACATTGTCACCCATCTCGAGCGCCAAGTTCAGCTTTTGCACTTCTTCGCGAGCGCCTGCGTTAGGGGCTGCTTCTGGGTCAAGCGAGGTCACCGCATGACCAATCGCTGGGCCATTGATCTTCATAAAGATCACGCCAAGACGATTTGCAATGTATTCCATCAACGTCGTCTTACCATAACCTGGAGGCGAAACGAGTAACAACAAGCCCATCAAGTCCGTTCGCTTGTCCTCGCCGACGACACCAATTTGTTTGGCCAGATTATCACCAATCAGGGGCAAATAAACCTTGTCGATTAACTTATTACGAACAAACGAAGTCAAAACACGCGGCTTGAACTCATCCAACCGCATGGCTTTGCGAGCAACATCGACCACTTCTTTTTTTACATCAATATAATCTCGATAGGCCGGAACGATCACACGATCAAAACGTTCTAACCTCGTAACAAACGCATTGTAGTTTAATTGATAGTTATTCTTTTGGATGGTGGCGTGATTACCAATCATTCCCTGAACGTCCAGATCCACCGTACCGTCAACAATGTGCTTGTGATCTACGGGGCCACTCATCAACAAGACCGCCAACTCATCCACATAATCCATCGCGATTTCACCGTGATCGGCGGATTCTAGAAATGCTTCAATCCAATCTCGCAACAGAATAAATCGATCTTTCGGACTGCCCGCTAAACGAGTTGCCGACTCTTGGAACTTCTTCAGGAAGCTATTCTGCTTCAAATGTCGTTCAAAGGCTTCATGCAATTCGGCCGCCCGACGACTGATTGAAAACGAAGTACTTACGGTACGCTCTTCGAACAGATAATTCGCTGCTTGATGTACATAATCCTCCGAAAACAAACCGGTTGTTTCCACAAACTCTGCCAACAGCGGTTCCAGTACCGCTACATATTGTTCTTGCTCGGCACTAGCTGGGAACAACTCAGAAATAGTCCCCACGCCCTGCAATCGTAATTGCATCAACTGCTTGTTCTGCGGATCTCCAAAATATTCCCAATACAATCGCCCCAAAGCTCGAGCTTTGGTGTGGTACCGCAACAACCCAATCGCTAATTCCATATCGACTAGGCCTTTAAGGATTTTATCTGCGTCGAGATCGTGTACGCCTTTAGCATAAGCTTCCGTATAGCGCGGCGCCATGAATTTTTGGATTTCGCTTAGCCGTTGATCCTCGTCTAGCTGCGCATATTTTTCCAACGATAATTCACTATCGCTGTTAATAAACTCCAACATTCTACATGCCAGAT
>DTSG01000049.1 GCA_012965455.1 Planctomycetaceae bacterium
GCTCAGTTGGTTAGAGCAGGGGACTCATAATCCCTTTGTCGGCGGTTCGAGTCCGTCCGGGCCTACTTCTCATCTATACAATCCTTTTCAACTAATTCAAACTCCCCGCTGCGTGCGGTTCACGTGACAAAAGCATCCATGCAGAATTCTTCTGAAACTTCAACCAATCAAACGTCCACAGGTCGAAAAATTCTGGCGTTGGATTCTCAAATCGATTGCATTCAGCCTGGGGGTGGCGTTTGTATGCGTATCGAGTTAGCGTGGGGCGTTTGCCGCAGATTTTATTTACGGTTGTTTCGACGCGGGTATCTAAAACGGATGGCGGAGTCACGCCGGGGCAGTGAAAATCAATGCCCGTGGGACGTATTAGACCCCAGAGATTTGAAATTCTACGTAAACCAAGAGGGATATTCTTGGGATGCTGGCGACGATCCGTTTACCTGGCGAGACCGGTTACCGTTTGTCCGTGTCGGATTAGCGGAGATGATTATTTTTTCGTCCGTGTTGATTCCACTGTCGTGCTTTTTCGTGACACTGGCTTGTCACCATTCAAGCTGGTGGGTTGCCGCAGCATTGTTTCCGATATTGTTGCAGGCTGAGATTATTTGGTTTTTCAGAAATCCACGGCGTGAAGTCCCAGCGGATCCTGGTTTAGTGGTTAGCCCAGCGGACGGACGCGTCGATTTGATTGAAGAAATTGAGCATGACGAGATCTTAGATGGACCGGCTATCAAAATCGCAATTTTCCTCTCGGTCTTTAATGTTCATATAAATCGCATGCCGATTGCAGCGACCGTATTTGGCTCCGGTTACCGCCAAGGGAAGTTCCTCAGTGCACTAAAACCTGCATCCGCGTGGGAAAACGAGCGGCTGGAGTTATGGATTGAGGGTATCGAGGCTCCTCATCGCGTGATGCGGGTGCGGCAAATTACGGGGCAACTGGCACGACGAATTGTCTGTCGCGCCAATACGGGTGATAGCTATCAGCGGGGTGAGCAATTCGGCATGATTAAACTAGGATCTCGTACGGAGCTGATTCTTCCCAGAGAAGACGGACTGGAGTTGGCTGTGGAGATCGGTACCAAAGTTCAAGCAGGTAGTTCGATTTTGGCTCGGTATGTTGATGAGGGCGCCGGTGGGCAACATCAAGCTGACAATAAGCGTGCATGAAATCGAAAAACAAACCGTTTTATTGTTGACGTCCCCGCCTGCGCTGCGGCGGGTAAACTTACACGGCGACGGGTTCCTGTCTTTCGTTTATTGATGCGTTCTGGGAGCTTTATTGAATAAGGCACGCTATAATCAAACCCATGATTAACGATGAACTAATTAATGACGATGACCAAACCGAAGAATCGGAGGATTCGCGGTTTCCTATATATCCAACATTGATGACGTTGGGAAACGCCATATGTGGATTAATTGCGATTGGTTTTTCCACTAAGTTCCTCGGCGTACTGGCAGAAGCCGAAGGGTATCGAGCGTTAGATCCTGAGTATTACCAATGGCTACAATGGGCAGGGATGTTGATTTTTCTCGGCATGTTGTTTGATACACTCGATGGTCAAGTTGCCCGCTGGACGAATCAAGTCAGTCGTTTTGGATTGCATCTAGATAGTTTGTGCGATGTCATTACATTCGGTGTCGCGCCGGCGTTTATTATGCTCTCTTTTTCTGAAGTACTGCCCGCGCGTTTTATTCAAGGTATCGCGGGCATTTACACGTTGTGTGCCATCATGCGACTAGCACGTTATAACGTGGAAGCGGAGACTGAAAGTGGAGTCGGGAATTTTTTCCGTGGATTGCCGTCGCCCGCTGCCGCCGGAGCGATTGCAACTTTTGCCATTGCCATGCCAGACGTGATGTTTCTGGTAAATAATACGGATCCGCAGCAACAGAAAATCGGGAATTTCATCTGTGACGTTTCGATGGTATTGGTGCCACTTTTAACATTTGTACTTGCCTATTTAATGGTCTCACGTGTCCCCTACCCGCATCTAGGCAAGCAGCTTGCAAGTCGACGCAAGAGTCGTAAAAACTTTGTTCGCCTTGTGCAGATACTGTTCGCTGTTGTTGGTATTTTAATGTTCCGAGAATTGGCATTGCCAGTCATCTTCCTGTATTACCTTTGTGCGTCGCCTTGTACAATCTTATGGCACAAGATCACGAAACATCGACGACGTGCTGCATCTGACGAAGTTGCTGCAGCTGACGAAGTTGCTTAAGCGAACCTACTTAGGCCGCGAAGGCATGGATGACAGCGATGAAAACGATGTTGAGACAGTTGATTCCAGTAGTTGTCGTCCTCGCGGTACCCATCATTCCCTTATTGTTTATGGGCGACTTGATGAAGCAGTGGGTCAGCGGCCTAGAAAATTCCCAATATTTGCCATGGATTGTGATTGCGCTACTTTCCGGCGATCTTATATTGCCCATTCCATCGAGTGTTGTCACGACTTACATCGGTGGTCAAATGCACTGGGTCACCGGGACACTGGTCTCGTGGGTAGGTATGTCACTAGGCGCGGTGATTGGATTTACCCTGGCTCGGAAATACGGCCCGCAGTTTGCCTTACGGTTTTCCAGTGCTGCTCAATTAGAAAATGCGGGAGATTTGGCGGGTCGTTTTGGGCCGATTTTTCTGGTGCTAGCTCGCGGAGTACCCGTGGTAGCAGAAGCCAGTGTTTTGTTAATGGGGATTCACCGCTTATCGTGGCGACGATTTCTAATACCCGTTTTATTAAGTAATCTCGGTATCTCACTTGGTTACACTTTGTTTGGCGCGGTTGCCCAGCAGCAGCAGTGGTTGCCGGTAGCATTAGGAGTCAGTATTTGTGTCCCAATTGGGTTAACATTAATTGCACAACGTGTTTTGCAATCTAAAGAAAAAAATTTCGAATCCGGCTTGAACGAAGCTGGCATCAAGGAAAAACAAGATGACTGAAGATACGGATTCCTTACAGCACTTAAAATCACTGATGGAATCGTCCGAAAAATCGGTTTGGAATATTCAAACGACTGCGGCTGGTCCCGGTGGAGCGTTACCGTTAACGGATGAAATGCTCACGACATGGTCGAGCGGCGATCTCTTTGGAATGACTCAAAATGCGGGGATGGGATGGACGGCAGAAGAGTTATTGGGACCGCAATATTTAGTGTTGAGTACACAAGGCGGTGTACGAGCGGATGATGGAACGCCCATTGCGCTGGGATATCACACTGGGCATTGGGAGGTCGGGTTGTTGGTTCAAGCAGCTGCGAAGACGATTCGTGCTGCTGGTGGAATCCCATTTGCAGCGTATTGTAGTGATCCCTGTGATGGACGGACTCAGGGTACCACCGGAATGTTCGACAGCCTGCCGTATCGTAACGACGCGGCGATTGTCTTGCGTCGCCTGATTCGTTCGCTGCCTACAAGACGCGGCGTGCTGGGCATAGCGACGTGCGATAAAGGTCTGCCAGCGATGATGGTTGCCTTGGCTGGCATGAAAAATCTGCCGTCGATCATTGTGCCCGGTGGGGTGACATTACCACCAGAAGACGGAGAAGACGCGGGGCAAGTGCAATCGATCGGAGCACGGTATGTCCACGGTGAGATCACATTAGAAGACGCCGCGGTCGCCGGGTGTCGCGCTTGTGCAACAGCCGGTGGTGGTTGCCAGTTTCTGGGGACGGCCGCGACAAGTCAGGTTGTAGCAGAAGCTATGGGAATGACGTTGCCACATGCGGCACTGGCCCCAAGTGGACAAGCAATCTGGCTAGAGGTAGCCACGCGCAGCGCAACCGCGATACAGCGGTTAGCCGAACGGGGTCTTACCACTGCTGATATTCTTACTGATGCAAGTATTCGCAATGCGATGGTTGTACATGCAGCTTGTGGTGGTTCGACCAATTTGTTGCTGCACATTCCAGCTATAGCTCATGCCGCAGGTTTACAGCGTCCAAGTGTGGAGCAATGGAGCGAGGTTAATAGACAGGTGTCCCGGTTTGTTGATGTGCTGCCAAATGGCCCGTCAAACCATCCGACGATTCAGTTCTTTTTGGCAGGTGGTGTACCGGAAGTCATGTTGCATTTGCGTCAAAAAAACCTGTTAGATACGACTGTTATGACTGTGAGTGGATGTACGCTTGATGAAGTGCTGAATTGGTGGGAGCAATCTGAGCGTCGGCAAGTATTACGCGATCGACTACGGGAATATGATGGCATCGATCCAGATGATGTTATTTTATCGCCGACTGTTGCCAAAGAAAAAGGGCTGACCAGTACCGTTTGTTTTCCAAAGGGAAATATCTGTCCAGCTGGTTCTGTTATTAAGGCGACCTCGCTGGATCCGAGTGTGGTTGATGATGATGGTGTTTATCGTAAGACGGGTCCGGCGCGAGTCTTTACCAGCGAACGAGCGGCCATCGAAGCGATCAAGGGGCAACGCGAACCAGCACTCAAAGCAGGCGATATCCTCATATTGATTGGCCGCGGTCCGCTGGGGTCTGGGATGGAGGAAACCTATCAGTTGACCTCCGCTTTAAAGTTCCTTAGTTGGGGTAAAGACGTGGCGATTATTACCGATGCTCGTTTTTCCGGAGTCAGTACCGGCGCCTGCATTGGACATGTCGGTCCGGAAGCACTAGCCGGTGGGCCGATTGGTAAGGTTCGAGATGGCGATCGAATTCGTATTATTGTAGATCGTAATCAACTCACGGGCTCTATTGATTTAGTCGGCGATGAGCAACAGGAATTGTCGGAGTTTGAAGTGGAACAATTGTTGCAAACACGTCCAATATTTCCCGAGCTATGTCCAGATGAAAACTTGCCAGATGACACACGATTGTGGGCGGCATTGCAAAATGTGGGTGGGGGAACGTGGGGCGGCTGTGTCTATGACGTTGATCGGATTATAGAAGTACTCCAAGCAGGTGAACAAGCGTTGCGTGCGAGTGATGCAGAAGACGGCGATTGATGTGTCGGCGGAGTAAACTCCTACGAATTGCAATTTAACTAAAAACTGGTAGCTTCAGCGTGAAGTCTTCAATATATATTAGGTCATTAATTTACTGCAGGAAAAAAGATCAATGTCGTCAATTTTGAAACAAACGTTTAGTCGCTGCGCAACTGCTTTGCTATTGGTTTGCCTCACGGTACAACTTACGGCTGCAGATTCGTCTCACATTGATCCCACTGGTGCTCTCGGGAAATTGGTCATTGGCGGAGGTGGTAGTTTACCGCCCGCCGTACGTCGAGTGTTTGTGACTTGGGCAGGCGGCAAAGATGCGCGGTTAGTAATTGTGCCGACCGCGTCCGTTCGAGCGGACGACGCAGAGGCCAGTGCGGTGATCTTACAGGATTGGCAAGACGAAGAAATTGCAGATGCTGTGCTAATGCATACGCGTAGCCGTGACGAAGCAAATAGTGCTGAATTCGTTGCCGCTCTGGAAAAAGCGACTGGTGTGTGGTTTGTCGGCGGGTCACAACAGAAAATCGCAGACGCATATGTAGGAACTTTGTTTGAAGAAGGTGTGCTGGCTTTGCTCGGGCGAGGTGGTGTTGTAGGTGGTAGTAGCGCCGAC
>DTSG01000050.1 GCA_012965455.1 Planctomycetaceae bacterium
CGGACTCCTCTGCGTCTTCAGATTCCCCGGATTCTCCTGACTCGATGTCCACGACTGCTTCAGACTCGATTGGCTCTTCTTCTTCATCATCCACAACTGGAGCTGCCAATATTTCGGGTTCATCCTCAGATACGATCTCGCCCATGCCAACTCCCCAGCGCTGGAAATACATCGCAGCCTGGATGAAGGCAGCAAGTATGCAGTGATCGTTTACAGCACCATCATTCCAATTATTTTCAATACTGCCGGCGGGGTAGGAGGTACACCTCAGATCAGGATTCGGGCTGCAATGTGTTTGGGCGCCGGTCAAGCTGACATTTTCTTTCGCATCGTGGTGCCATCGGCATGGCCGTTTATTGTAACGGGCCTTCGAATCGCACTTGGTTTTGCCTTTATGGGCGTGGTGGCTGCGGAAATGATAGCTGCCGATGAAGGTGTCGGTTTTATGATTATGCAAAGCCGTAACATGTTTTTGCCGGCGCAAATGTTCGCTGGAATATTCCTGCTCGGAATGATTGGGGTTGGGACCGATCGGCTTATTCGCTTCGCGCTCGATCGATTGATGTCCCGTTACATGATGACGCTGAACTCTGACGTGGGAGTAACGTGATGATCCTTGGCAAGATTGGGCGGATTAGTCTATCAATGCTCCTCGTAATCGGTATTTGGTGGGCTTCCAGTGGAACAATTTTTTCGGAAATGATCGTCCCCAAACCTTGGGAGGTTCTGAAACAATTGGTGGATATGATTGAGTCAAAGGAACTTTTCGTACACATCACAGCAAGTTTCAGACGAATATCGGTTGGATACGTACTTGGTTGTACCGTAGGACTGGTACTGGGAATGGTTATGGGTGCAACGCGAGTCACTCGAGACATACTCACGCCACCGATAGAGTTTTTTCGAAACGTTCCGCCGGTTGCGATGGTCCCAGTGGTGATTTCATTCTTTGGGATCGGGGAATTGGGCAAGTATTTTCTTATTTCTTATGCGACCACAATTGTGATGATCCTTAACACGGCAGCTGGCGTATCTGCTACACCGAGGATCCGAGTGCGAGCGGCGCAGTGTCTGGGCGCGGACCAATGGTCAATTTTCCTGCGAATAGTGTTGCCATCGGCTTGGCCATACATTCTGATAGGTTTGCGAATTGCATTGGGTTTTGCATTTACCGGGATCGTTGCATCTGAGATGTTGGCAGCACAGGAAGGGATTGGTTTCTTAATTATGCAAAGCACCAACATTTTGGAGCCGCTGGACATGTTTGTCGGATTTGTGTTGCTCGGTGGTTTTGGTTTATTAACGGATCAGACTTTGCGTGCAGTGATTGGGAAATTGGCACGCCGGCACATGGTCGCGATCGGTCGTTGACCGTATGGCAACCCGATTGATGTCAGCGGCGGACTTGTCAGGCAGTTGACTGGAGTATCGGTTAGATTGCCAGGTTTAGTATTCAGCCTGTTGGGCGCCCCAGATTATTGAAGGTCAGGCAGATGAGGTTTGGTATTGAAATCGGTTATGTATTGCTGATTACTGTGGTTGGTCTGCAATGAAACTAGGTTTTTTCACCATGCCGATTCACCCTCCGCAACGCGACTACGCGGAAACATTGCGCGAGGACCGTGAGTTGGCTGTGCTTGCCGATCAATTGGGTTTCATCGAAGGGTTTTTTGGCGAGCACGTGACTGATTTGGCTGAAAACATTACTTCGTCTCTGGTTTTCGTAGCATGGGTGCTCGAAGCGACTACGAATATCAAGCTTGGAACCGGTACGGTAAATCTTCCAAGCCACCACCCGGCCAAACTTGCAGCAGAAGTTGCCATGGTGGATCACATGGCGCGAGGTCGGTTTCTTTTGGGTATCAGCCCAGGGGGCTTGCTGTCCGACGCTGAAGCTTTTGAAAACCTTGACAGAAATCGCAATGCAATGTTCCTCGAATGTGTTAATCAGATGATCGCAATCTGGACCGGGGAGAGCCCCTATAACCTGAAAGGTGAGTTCTGGAACGTGAGTACCGAGCGTAGCGCAATACCGAACCTAGGCCAGGGCACGATTGTCAAGCCGTTCCAGAAGCCGCATCCCCCGATCGTGGTTACCGCAGTTGCCCCGTTTTCCAAAGGAGTTGCGGCGGCGGCCGCCCGTGGTTGGGATCCAATCTCGGCGAACTTTCTGCAACCGCAATGGGTCAAGACCCACTGGCCTCAATACGAAGAGGGTTGTACTGTCGGTGATCGAACGCCGGACCCGTCTAATTGGCGGGTCGCGAAAAGTGTCTTTGTTGCAGACGACGATGCAATGGCTCGGCGCTATGCCTTGAGCAAAGAGGGCCCCTACTATTTTTATTATCGATCGCTGTTCACTAAGTTGAAGGCAGCCGGTCGTGCTGACCTATTTAAGACCGACAAGGATCAATCGGATGACAGTCTTGATCTTGATACCATCGTTCGCCAGTTGGTGATCTGCGGAACACCCGAAAATGTTACTGATCAGTTGCTCGCATTTCGCGATGAGATAGGGGCGTTCGGCACATTGTTGTACGCAGGACACGACTGGATGGACAGGCGTTTGGCGATAAGGTCGATGGAGCTGATGGCCAACAAGGTAATGCCTGCAGTCAACACTGCGATTGGTGAATAAAATGTCAGTTGGAGCGAATTAACGGTGGTCAGAGCTGCAGTGGTTGGCTTGGGTTGGTGGGGTCGGCATATTGTCGAACGTTTGGCATCCAGAAAAAGTAGTAATCTCAATATCGTACTGGCTGTAGAAGTGTCGTTGGATTCAGCGCAGGATTTTTCGAGAAAACACAAACTCGAATTGGTTGGCGAGTTGACTATCGCTACCGAGCGATCCGACATCGATGCAATCATTCTCACTACGCCACATGCGCTACACGAGGAACAGGTAAAGTTAAGCGCTCACGCAGGTAAGCATGTGTTTTGTGAGAAGCCGCTTGCACTGACGAGAGTCAGTGCCGAACAGATGGTCGAGACATGCCACAACGCGAATGTGATTCTTGGAATCGGACATGAGCGCCGTTTCGAGCCAGCCATGCTTGCGGTGAAGAATCTGGTGGACAATGGCGATCTGGGAACAATTCTTCATGTAGAGGCGGCATTCAGTCATAATAAATTAGCTAGGCTGGCCGTGGATGATTGGCGTGCATCACCTGAACATGGCCCAGCCGTCGCATTCACTGGGATGGGCGTTCACCTGACGGATTCCTGGATCCAGATGTTTGGTATTCCGGATAGTGTGTTCGCCCACCGTGCCCAGCGTGTGACTCAAATCCCGACGGGGGATGTCGTTTGTGTCCAAGCACGTTTCAAATCCGGCATGACGGGTTTTCTTAGTGCTTTGATGGTGACTCCTTTTTACATGCGCTACCACGTGTTTGGCACCAAAGGATGGGCGCAAGTCATCGACAGCACTCATCCCGATGATCCCGATCACAGCGCGCAACTGTCGGTTCGAACTGAATGCGAAAAGTGTTGGTCTGAGGACTTTGCAAACGTAGATGCCGTCGTTGCAAATCTTGAGTGTTTTGCCGATGCGGTTAAGGGGATAAGCGAATACCCGGTTTCAGAAGAGGAATTAGTTGCCAATGTGGCAGTGTTGGAAGCAATAAGTCGATCTTTTGAGTCCGGTCGGGTCGAACGTGTGTAGTGAGTTGTTCCGCGAAAGCCAAAAAACCCGGGCAGGTTGATCAGGCTTCTCCGAAAATTTGATAGCGTTTTGCTCAGTTTTCCAAATTGCCGAGTCGTTCCAGGATTGCACAAACCGATGCAGTGTCCTTGTTGCCCCATCCTGCTGCTTGGGCGGCCGTGTAATAAGGTGCTGAAGCCAGGAACAGAGGTGTTGGGCAATCGACTGCGCGTACGTATTCAGAGATCAACCGCATGTCTTTTTGCCATAAGTCAACACGCATAGTCGGCTCGTCGTAACGTTTTTCAGCCATCATTGGGCCGCGTACTTCGAACATTCTGGAAGTGCCTGCTCCGTCTTTGATGACTTCATAGACTTGTTTTGGATCCAGACCGGACTTTTGCCCCAGTACAAAGGCCTCAGCAGCAGACAAGTTGTGAATCGCGACGAGCAAATTGGCAATAAATTTCATTCGTGTACCGTTACCAAACGGACCGACAAAGTGTACCGAACGGGCAATTGCACGAAATAGGTCGTGGCACTTCTCTAACGCATTGGCGTTACCGCTAGCGTAAATCGCCAGATCACGTTGCACAGCCTGCGCGCTGGTGCCACTGACAGGACAGTCAAGCATCGTCACCGCTTTGGAATTTGTGATGTCGCGAGCCTGTTCCTTGGCTTTCAGCGATAGTGTGCTTGTTTCGATGATAATCTGTCCCGTCCTCGGTCGTGCGAGTAATCCTTGGGTTCCATCAAGCACCTCAAGCAGGGCTTCATCACTCGGTAGTGAAGTAATGATAAATTCAGTCGTCTCTGCAACCTCAGTTGCACAGGACAGTGCTATGCCGCCATGTCCAGATAACCAACGATTTCGGTCTGGCTCGATGTCAAAACCGAAAACGCGGTGCCCCTGGCGTATCAGGTTATTGGCGAATGCGGATCCCATCATGCCTAGCCCGACCAACCCTATGTTCATTGTCATTAGTATTCTGCCCAGAGCATTTCACAAAAAGTTAATTTGACGGTTTACGATGGTCAACTACTCCAATGACGAACTTCGATGGATTATTGTTTATGCCACGTCACGGTTATTTGCAAGCACCTTAGCAGTTGAGCAAAACCCTGATGGCGGTACTAAGTTCCACTGTCGCGTTCCGCATGTACTCATCGAAAACGCTACGAGTAGCGCCCTTCGGCTCAATAACATCGATTATTCGTTCGCTGATCTATACCCCGTTGCGGCGCCTCAAACTCCATTATCACCGATACAACTCATCCATCAGAGAGCGCAATCGTTATGTGATCTGTGGGCACGTTTGCCAAGACTTTTCCTGAGTTCCTATTTTCACCTGATCGAGGCGGTGGCAGAAGAGCATCGCGTGGAGCTCGAGGAGCGACTCGAAGGATATGGCGGCTTTTACCAGTATCGAGACTGGATGTTGTCTGCTTTTGCCCCTTTACCTCGCGCATGGCTGCACGTTCCTGAGGAGGTGACTATGCCACCATCGCAGAATACATTTATGCGGTCGACCGATTTTCCGGAGGGCTCTATATCTTGGAATTAACAATTTAGTTATGCGCTGAGCAGCGCCGCTGTCGTTATCAGGGATCAGCATCGTGCGTTCTATTTTCGATCTGCAATGGAACATCGTAGGGCCCTGATGGAAAAGGCTCACCGATCCAATAACTAAGTAACGATGGCGGTAGGTATTCCTTCAGTCCAGTCTGGTCCAGCCTTCTCACTGCACAAGCCGGTATGTAGCAAACGTCAACACCATTTTCTCGCAACCGATGTGCATATTTTCTCTGGATTTTAGTCTGTGTTGCCGTGCCGACCATGAAAATAGCGACGAGTTTTTCACCCGTCCAGAAAACAAAATCTATTGGGATAAATGTATTCTGCGATGGTGGCAT
>DTSG01000051.1:0-14545 GCA_012965455.1 Planctomycetaceae bacterium
CGTAAAATGTCAAACGCAGTGTATAAAAAGTAGTCCGCCTGTAACACAACACCGATTGCAGCGTTTCTAATAAACAAATAATCGTAACCGAGTTCTTTCCCGTACCATTGTCCCTCCAGAAAAAATATTGATTAGGTCTTAACTATGAAACGTCAGGTTTTGTTTTCGCTTTGTATATTGTTTACGTTTTCGACCATTGCAACTGCACAGACAGTTGACTTACTTGAAGATGGAAAACTTGACCACTGGGTTACCGCTGCAGGAAAGAGCGTAACGACGGGTTGGAGTTTTGAAGATGGAGCCCTCAAGTGCGAAGGTCGCGGGTCGGGTTTATTATTAACGAAGGAAACGTATCGCGATTTCGAATTAGTGTGGCAGTGGAAAATTGCCGCTGCAGGCAACAGTGGGATTAAATATCGCGTGCGAAATTACGGTAACTCGGCATTGGGGTGCGAATATCAAATGTTAGATGATCCGCAGAATAAGTATGGTAAACACTCTAAGAATGCGACCGGTTCGCTGTATGCGATTTGGGAACCGACAGGTGAGTTCGTGCAGAATCCTGCGGAGCAATGGAATGAAAGCCGAATTGTAGTCAAAGGGAACCATGTGCAACATTTTTTGAACGGTGTATTGGTAGTTGATGGTCGTATTGGGTCAAGAGACTGGCAGACGCGAGTCGATGAGAGTAAATTTAGCAAGCACCGTAAGTTTAGTGAAAACCGGAGTGGTTTGATTATGCTTACCGAACACGGCAATCCAACCTGGTTTCGGAGCATGACAATCACAAATCTTGGAGCAAAACAGCGGCGCAATCGCTCCAAAGCCAATTAGAACATTTGGTTTGAACCACATAGCATAGAATTGTTGGCAGCACTGCGAAGATGAATCAACCGTTACCTGTATTTACGATTTCCAGCGGCGACCCGTCCGGTATTGGGCCCGAGGTAGCTGTTAAAGCATGTGCCGATGAGTCGCTACATACACTTGCTCGCTGGGTCATTGTGGGTGAAGCATGGCAAGTCGCTGAACTTGCCGAACAATTCGGTTTGACCGTTGATCAGGTGATCACCGACATTGATGAATTGGCAAATGACAGTCGCGTGGCCGTGCTGGATGCGGAGCAAATCTCCAAGGCTGAAGTCACGGTAGCTCAAGTAAGTGCCGTGTGTGGTGCAGCGGCGGTTAACTATGTGCGGATTGCCACTCAGTTGTGTATCGACGGAAAATCGAATGCCATTGTGACCGCTCCGATTAATAAGGAAGCGGTAGTGGCTTCTGGCCGCGAAGGATTTTGCGGGCATACCGAGTTTATTGCAGAGATGTGTGGTCGTGACACTTCGCGAATGCTGCTAGTCAATGATCAGTTGTGCGTAGTCCATGTCACGACGCATTGCAGTCTATTTGACGCGGCGACGAAAATTGATATCGAACGGATTCGTGAGACGATTGAAATTGGACATCAGGCCATGCTGCACTTAGGGTTTGAAAGTCCACGGTTATGCATCTGTGGCTTAAATCCACACGCCGGTGAAAACGGAATGTTTGGGGATGAGGAATCTAGGTTGATCGCGCCGGCCGTGGTGCTAGCCCGTGAACAGGGAATTGATATCACCGGTCCGTTCCCGGCGGACACGTTGTTCATGCAAGGCGTCCGCGGCAAATGTGATATGATTGTAGCGATGTACCACGATCAAGGTCATGTGCCGATGAAGTTGTTAGATTTCGAGCATACGGTGAATGTGACTTTGGGATTACCGATTATTCGTACATCGGTCGACCATGGTACGGCGTTTGATATTGCTGGCCAGGGAGTGGCCGACCCAGAGGACATGAAGACGGCGATGAGGTTGGCCGTGAAGATGTCAAAATAGTATTATTAGGAATGTACCATGGATACTCATTTTTCAATTTAGCTGACCATTTTTGGATTTACGAAGAAGCAATTATGAAAATAGTACGATTTATTAACGATGCCGATGAAACTCGATATGGTGTTTTACAGGCAGATGAAACGGTCACTTACCTAACGGGTTGTCCGTTTGATGACCCGACCGATACTGGCGAGCGAGCAACTGTGGTTAAGACACTGGCACCGCTTAAACCAAAGTCGATTGTCTGTATCGGATTGAATTATCGGAAACATGCGGAAGAGGGTGGGGCTGATATGCCTGAGCATCCTATCGTTTTTATGAAGATGCCTAGCACAGTACAGAATCCCGGTGATCCGATTGAGATTCCCGTCAAGCTGGCCAGTACAATGGTTGACTATGAATGTGAGTTAGCAGTTGTCATTGGTAAGACAGCGAAGAATGTATCGCGAGAGAACGCGTTAGATTACGTGCTGGGCTATACGTGTGCTAATGATGTGAGTGCGCGGGATTGGCAAAGTAAATGGGGTGGTAGCCAATGGTGCCGTGGTAAAACGTTTGATACGTTTTGTCCCTTGGGCCCCGTGTTGGTTACCGCCGATGAAATTCCCGATCCAAATCAACTATCGATCAAGACGATTCTCAATGGCGAGACGATGCAAGATTGGAATACTAACGATATGATTTTCGACGTGCCAACTTTAATTGAGTTTTTGAGCGGTAGCAGTTGTTTAGAAGCAGGAACGGTTATCCTAACGGGCACACCACATGGTGTTGGATTTGCTCAGGATCCCCCGCGGTTCCTTGGCGCTGGTGACGAAGTGACGATCGAAATCGAAAATATTGGTGCACTGACCAATCCTGTGATCGACGAACCGGTTTAGCACCGAAGTTGCCAGCCTGCGATATGTATTGAAATCTGCGGAAACGTCCACGGTCGTCGCCGCGACCCTACAGCGCCTCAGAGGTCACGGTTTCTTCTTCCGTGGTTTTGACAGTGGGTGGTTTTCGCTGAACATCGCCTGAGGCAATTTCGTCTTTGTCCACCTCAGCATCTGCCGTGAGGTGAACGATATGTGGAGGGACTTCTTTGAGATCCCAGACGATACCTACCCACGAAAGCATCTTCAGCGCCCAGAAGGTAGGATCGAATTCCCACCAGCGAAAGCCGTTGCGAGCAGAAGATTGAAAATGGTGATGATTGTTATGCCAGCCTTCGCCGAAGACAATGATCGAGATTAAAGCATTGTTACGACTGGTGTCGGCGGTTTTGTAAGGTCGGGTGCCCCACAAGTGTAATAGTGAATTTACACAAAACGTTGCATGGTATAAAACCACCGTGGATGCAAAAAACGAATAGGCGATCATTTGCCCAACGGTCATCGCCCACACGCCCTCTGCGGCAGGAAGCAAGAATTGCCAACTCCAGCCAATCGCCAAACACAAGGCAAAGAACAGAGCGGGCACGACCGTATCGTATTTTGTAATAAACATTAACTCGGGGTACTTGCTGAAGTCGCGAATCCGTTCTTCCTTTAAGTCGAAATGTTCCTTGGTCATAAACCAGCCCATATGACTAAACCAAAAACCTGAAATTGTCGGGCTATGCACATCGCTTTCCGTGTCGGAATGTAAATGGTGGTGGCGGTGATGAGCGGCCCACCACAGCGGCCCCCGTTGGACCGACGCGGCACCGACGCAGGCACCTACGAATTGAAACCAGCGCGACGTCTTGAAAGCACGGTGAGCGAAATAGCGGTGGTAAAATCCGGTGATTGCCAACATGCGGATGCAATAGAACCCAATGCCGAACAATAGGGCAGTCAAACTGAAGTCTACGAAACACAAAGAGATGATGCCGACATGCATTCCAATAAATGGAATACTGCGCGGCCAATCCATGTGAAATTGTTTTTTGTCATTCATGATTCAAAAACAAGGGGGGGGGTATGTTACAAGAAGTAAAAAGGATAACAGAGGCAACTGTTTTACGTAAGGGCGACCCGTGGTGTAGTCACAGCAGGAAAGCGGTGACCACGCATTAACACGAATGCAACGGGTGGGGTTAGGTCAACAGTTCAGGAATGATTTTGCCGGTTTGGCCATCTAACAGTGATTGTTCGCGACCATTCTGTTTGTAGGTCACCGTCTCGGCGTCGAGCCCAAATAGGTGGAACAGCGTTGCATGGTAATCATAATGATTGACGATATTTTCAATCGCTCGATGCCCAAATTCATCGGTCACGCCATACGTTCCGCCTTGTTTGAATCCGCCACCAGCAACCCACATGCTGAAACCATATGTGTTGTGGTCGCGACCAAAGTTCTTTGTTCCGGAATCGTTTTGAATCACGGGCAATCGCCCCATTTCACCTCCCCAATGGACTACGGTTGAATCGAGCATGCCTCGTTGCTTAAGATCCTTGACCAATGCTGCAGCGGGGATATCAATTTTCTGACATGAAGCTGGCAGTCGAGTTTGAATGCTACCATGGTGATCCCAATATTGATTCTTGGTAAACAGTTGTACAAACCGTACACCCCGTTCCACTAATCGCCGTGCGATCAAACAACGCTTGCCGAATTCTTCAGTCGTCGGATTGTTGATGCCATACATCTCATGAGTTGCTTTGGTTTCTTTGGATATATCGAGTGCAGCGGCGGCGGCTGATTGCATGCGAGTGGCCAATTCTAGATTAGTACGTCTAGCAGCTAACTCAAGTTCACGATGGCGGCGTTGATGATGTTGGCCGTTGAGTTGTTTTAACAACGACAAAAAGTTCTCTTGCGTTTTTCCCCGCAGCGCAGCGGGGGGATTTAGGTTCAGGATCCGCGGTTCCACGGGGCGGATGACGGTTCCTTGGTACAGCGACGGTAGCCAACCATTGGACCAATTCAATACACCTAACACTGGTAGTCCCTGTGGGTCAGTCATGGCGACATAGGCTGGCAGTTCCCGAGTTTCTGATCCGAGTGCATAAGTCATCCAGCTGCCGAGGGCCGGCCGGCCTTCTTGAATCCGTCCACTGTTCATCGCATGAATTGATTGACCATGATTGTTAACACCAGTGTGCATCGAGCGAATGACGAGAACGTCATCTACAATCTCTGAAAGTCCAGGTAGCAACTCGGATATCGCCGTACCGGATTGGCCGTACTGTTTAAACTTCCAAGGTGTACCAAAAATACGCGAACTGGCTTCAGCAGCGTTGTCGTATTTGATTTTTTCCGGAAACTTTTGCAGGTGCAGCTTATTCAACAGAGGCTTGGGATCCATCAAGTCGACTTGGCTTGGACCACCTTGCATAAACATAGATATCATCGCTGTGGCAGTTCCCGCTTGATGGGAATTTTTTGCCGCCAGGTCAAAATTCCGTGGACCTAAATCGGGTTTGACTGGTTTGGCCGATAATGGTTGCTCGTTGGCAAACGCTAAGGCTAGGGGAATCGTGCTCAAGGACACCCGCGATAAAAATCTACGGCGAGTTGTATGCGACTCGGTGGAAGTACTAACGGGTGGTGATTTTGATTGCATGATAATGGTGGATCGGAAAGGGTAGCGCTGTTTAATCGATGTATAGAAACTGGTTCGACCCTAATAACGTTTGGCACAGGACCTCGAATGCCTTACGCTGGGCTGCTTGATCATCAAGTTTTGCGTCCTCTGATTTGAACTGTTCTATTTGTGTATCCATGAAGTTCAGCAGTGCTTGCAAGTTTTCTGTTGTGGGTAGTTCGGCGTAGGTAGTTTTCCATGCGAGTTGCATTTGATCTTCGAGGGAGTCGTTTGAATGCTTGATAATGTGAGCGGCAAATGCTTGTGAGTATTCGACCATGAAATTGCTGTTCATGACCAACAGGGATTGGGTCGCGACGTTTGATGAGGCTCGTTTGGTACAGTTCGGGGCGTTGGTGGCAATGTCAAACGTTGCTAGTACCGCTAGTGGTCGAGTGCGGCGAACTTCGATGTAGACGCTGCGGCGATGTTCTTCACCACCGAGGTCCCCCGTTGCTTTGTTGATTCTTTCGCCATCTAATTTTTCGATTCCCAGCACGATTTGTCCGACGCCATCTTCCATAACAGGAACGCCGGGGCCATGCATTTTGTTATTGAGCAACCCCGAAACAGCCAGCACGGCATCGCGAAACGCTTCGGCTTCCAGTCGACGAATAGATTGCCGCGCGAGTAGCTTATTGTCCGGATCTACCTCATCCAACGCTTCGGTTCGTTGAGATATCTGCCTATACGTACTGGAAGTTACGATTAGCCGATGCAATCGTTTGATGTCCCAGTCGTTGTCCATGAACTCACTGGCAAGATAATCGAGCAGTTCGGGGTGTGTCGGCATTTGTCCAAGTACGCCAAAATCTCCCGCTGAATCAACAATACCTCTGCCAAAATGGTGTTTCCAAACTGAGTTCACAAACACACGGGCTGTCAGCGGATGCTTGCCATTGGTTAAATGTTGAGCGTAGGTCAAACGTCGATTGGTGGTTTGCTGAGCTACGCCTTTGAGTGGAATGTCTGTCGAGACAAATTGTGCGAAGATATCCAACTCGCTGGGTTTTACTTTATCTCCGGGCGTGTCGTGATTGCCGCGGATAAACAAAACAGTATCTGGGGCATGATCCACGGGTTCAGTTAACGCACGTATGAAATGTTCCTGAGGGATTTCTGCTCGAATTTCATCAACTTGTTTCTGCATGGCTTCCAGCTGTGCCGTTGCATCCGTGGTTCGGCAAATTTCGATGATTTGTCGATTGGCTTTAATCGTGGCGGCAGCAGTGGGATTAAATTGGGTCAATGTTGCATAATCTACGAGCATTACGGGAGCTACTTTGAGCAGTTCATTTTGTTCTGCGGTCCGCTGCGCAGGTTTAGTTTGTTGTGCGGCGATCAAGACCGTGCGCTGCTCTTGCGGGAGTTTGTTGAGAAATTCCTCGCGGACTTGTGCCAGTATTGTTTGTTCGCGCGCGTCTACAATCTTGTTGAGTTCAACGGCGCGAGCTGCCCGTTTGCGGCTGTAAAGATAAAGCGAACCGGAGGTGATTTTTCCGATCGCAGGATATTCTTCGAGCAACGCTGTCTGCTTGTCCGTTCGTTGGTCCGATTTAGTTTTGTATGCTGTTTGTAATGCAGCGCGGACCTGATCCGGCACTCGGATTAGTTCCTCTGTTAATGTTCTATCAAGATGCTGGTCGACTTGTTGTTGACGTTTGGCGGTCGCGACGGCAGCTCGTGATTCAACTTCTGTTTTCTGCTGGCGATCCTCGTCGGTGTACAGAGAGATGCGGCGAGTCGATGGAGCTTGCCACTTCTTCCAATCCAGTGCGGGCGCGAGAATTGCGCGCAGTTCATAATAATCTTCTTGGCTGATTGGATCATAGCGGTGGTCATGACATTGGGCGCAGCCAACGGTTAAGCCGAGAATCGAAGTGGTCATGATGTTGATCGTATCGGCAATCATTTGATTCCGCGCGACCATTTGATCAACACCTGCCTGTCCCGTTCCGTCAGGGGCCATTCGTAGAAACCCAGTTGCTTGTAGTAGCGTAACGTCAGGGGGTTGTAGATCACTTAATGGCGACTGAATTAATTCATCACCGGCTAATTGTTCGACTAGGAATTGATCATATGGTTTGTTTTGATTAAAGGCATTCACGACATAATCGCGGTAAAAGTATGCCCATTCACGCTTGATGTCTTTGTCGGTGTACCCCTCTGAGTCGGCATAGCCCGCGACGTCCAGCCAATGGCGACCCCAACGTTCGCCGTAGCGAGGAGACATTAACAATTCATCGACCAATTGCTCGTAGGCATCGGGTGATTGATTTGCTAAGAATCGATTCATTTGTCGCAGCGTAGGTGGTAGTCCCAGTAGGTCATAAGTTAAACGTCGCAACAGTGTCGTCTTATCGGCAGAAGTCGACGGGGACAAGTTGGCGTCTTGCAGGCGTTGTTGGATAAAATAGTCAACGGGAGAGCGCGCGAGTGTTGCATCGTTGATTCTCGGTAAGGTCGGTCTCTTGATGGGTTGAAAGGCCCAAAACTCGAGTTCCGCTTGTGTGAAATACGTGTTGTTGTCGAGCGATTCAGGCTCGCTGTTGAGGTTCTTTGCGCCCAGTTGAATCCACTGCTCAATGATGCGTATTTCTTGTGGACTAAGATTGTTATCCTCGGGAGGCATGGCGCCACTGGAGACGCGTTGCCAAATAAGTGATTTCTTGTGGTCGCCAGCAATTGTTGCTGGGCCGTTATCGCCCCCCTTTTGAATGAAACGGTTTAACCGTAAATCGAGTCCACCTTCAATAACGTTGCTTTCACCATGGCATTGAAAACAGTGCGTTTTGAAGATTGGGCGTACATCCTGTTCGTAGGATACGTTAGCAGTTTTTGCAGCCTTCGAAGTTTGGGCAACCAACCGCACAGACTGACTTGGGAACAAAAATCCGAGCAATAGCGTGCAATAGAGGACTCTTCTCATGGCTGGCATCATTGGTGGGATTGAGTGTGATGGTGGGATTTTGTTTCCATTTGAAACACTTACATTATACTAGAGTTTTGCTTATCGTGGCTATTTCAACCTTTTGATTTACAAACCGACCTATTGGTATGCATCTATTTTCCCCCAATCGAGCTATTTGTTGCATTGTCTTCTTGCACGGGTGGATCTTTTTCCTGACTGGTGTTGCTGCCATCAGCGATGTTATTCCAGTGATGGGTTGGCTGTTGTTGTTAACCGTAGAATTCACATTGGCTAATATTTGGCTGTGGTTTCGCCGCGACATAGCACTGTGGGAACGAATCACTGGATTTCTTACTGCGACGAGTTTGATTCTGATAAGCATCCAAGTGTTGGCGTGCTTTATGGGTATGGACCGTCGTAGTGCTGAAGCAAGATTTTATTTGATGATTGTTGTCTTGCTGGTATTGATTGCCATAGCCTGCTTGCTCGCTCGTTTTGTTATCCGCACAGATCTGGCATTGACCAGTAACTCTGCGGCGCGTCTGCAGAGTGATGCTACCAAACGGATAGTTCATCGGATTGTGAATTCTGCTGTAGTGGGACTGCTGGTATGGGTAGTGTTTCATATTGAAGCTGGCCAGGGGCTTGTTGATTATTGCATTGAACGATTAGGGCGGTTGGATTCCTTTGGAGATGCGTTTCCACTTCCCAACCTAGTGATGATGTTCGTGGTGTTGGTGGTTGGATCGTTCTTGACATTTGCGCTACTTAACATGCACCGCTGGGTTTTTACCGGTAGCTGGGTTGTCAGCTTAATTGCAGCCTTGGCCGTGTGCCAACCGCTCTGGCGATTTGAGCGGATGGTGTTCCGCTCTTCCGCTGGCCCATTCAACCGCGAAAGTTGTCTATTTGCAATCTTGTGCATCTGGTTGATGATTTTAGCAATTCGGCTAAGCGGTAATCGATTGCGGCGTATGGAATTTGGTAGTCTTCCAGGGCAGTTTGATCATACCGAGGAGACGTTGCCCAATCGTACTGAAAAGAAGCGGCGGTGGTGGCAGCGATTCAATGCGCACTTACGACCCGCAGGAAATCTAATTGCGGTTTTGCTGGTTATGCTGCCGGTTTATATGTCTCAGTCCTATCCCGTCTTCAAGGTAATGTGGCTTGGCGGACAACAACAAAACGTGGATGTTCGAGTTTATCAAGGGGGTGTGGCAACGATGCGAGACATTGCAGGCGTTGTCATGACAAATGCTGATATTGATCCATTTATATCGATGGATGTGTTCCGGGAAATTCGCTTTAAAGATTGTAGCCAATTATCAGCGGATGTTTTAAAGATGGTGACGTCGCAATCGCACTTGGAATCCTTGGTGATGCTTGATGTACCGAGTGGTTTGCAGGATGTTGCGTTAGGGAAAATAAGTGCGATTCAAGCGATTGATGTTCAAGGTCCGGGCGTGACCAGTTCTTTCTTGTCGGCACTTGGTGACCATAAGCTCAAGGTTGTGTTTAACGCACAGCAGGGGGAAATCAGTTACGACAAACGGATGTCTTGGTGGTCCGGCCGACGTGATACAAGAGCCTTCGCTCCGTTGGAGATAGCGTTGTCCTTCTTGCAACTGCATTCCGACACAAATGGATTTGATGGCTCGGAAGTGAATGCTTGGATCCAACAGGTGGCCCAACGTCAGGTCGGCGAGGATGCATCAAATCCGCTAGCGCACAAGCTCCATGTGACATTGGAACTGTCGGCAAACCCATCATCCATATTCGGTGAGTTGTCCAAAATAGCAGTTGCCAATCGATGTTATCTTGCGATTGATGATTCAATGATTTCGTTGGAGGACCATCAATTTGGAAAACTCCATAACAATACTAGTCTGCAACTGTTGTCTTTTGAAAACTTGCTACCACTGAAACACCCACAGCAGGTAGTTTTACCAAAATTACATCATTTGAAACTGGGTACAAGATTAACCCGCGGGTGGATACTCTGGGCGATTGAGCAACCAGCATTAGAGTCGCTCAGCATTTCACTGGCAGGAATCGACCGTAGCGCTGAGTTGGAAATATTGCAGACTCTACGGGAGTTCAAATCGTTGCGCCGCTTGCAATTGCATGGCAAACTGAGTCCAGCGGTTCTGAGGACATTGCTGGAGCTGGATAAGATCGAATCGTTGTTTATTAATGATTCAAAAATTACAGATGCTCAGTTGGCAGCAATTGCCGAAATGAAGAGCTTGAAAGAGTTTCATGTTGAGCGAGTGATGTCGAGTCGTATGTTACAGATGGTGGTAAGAGATCGTGCATGGATGGATCGTTTTTTCCCAGCTGGAGTGCAGCTGAGTGACGAGGCAATTTTTGAGTTTATGGGTCACGTGCCTGACACAACCATCTATCAATTCTTGAGTCCCCGTTGGCTGCAGTCGCTGATGACGACGACCGGCAATATCGATAGTCGAGGATTGGAAATTTGGGGCGGGCTTCGCAAACAAGGTTACTCCTTGCAAGCAATTGCGAAAATCTACACCAGTCTGCGTATTCACCATTCGGATCTTAGCACCGTTGCATTGTTTAAAGGGGCTGACTTAACCGGTGAAAATATCGGTCGACTAGTAAATACAAAGCCGGTGATGGAAGAAAATGTAATGAGCAATCTTAATATGCTTGATGCGCAATCGGAGTCCGCAGCGATCGTGTTGGGCCCTGGGGTTGATGAAGGGGCGCTCAATGGTAATGTTCTGCCCAAAACCGCCTCGTTTATTGCGGCAGGGGTGACTGGGCAGTTTATCGAAAAACTTGATGCAGACTCCGGTAACGTATTGTTCATTGCTGGGCAGTTGTCGGAGTTAGGTTCATTGCTGTCGACTGGGTTACAACGAAACGTACAGTTGCGATTGCAGCAATTCAGGGAAAACGGTGGCCAGTATGAAATAAATAGCAGTTTCCGGTTGGGGTTTTTTAGCAAAGGTGATCCGCTCGCAGACCGGAGGTGGGGCCCGTTACTTGCCGATACATTGACGGCCGATCAAGATATTCGGATTTTGATTAGCTCACGTGATGATGATCGTGTTATCCCCACGCTTTCGACGGAATTAGGTGTTGATGTTCTGGCCATTCCGGAATTAATGTTAACGGCGGAGATGTTAGAGTGGATTTCGGCGAATAAAGAATTGAAAGTGGTTTGTTTAGATCCGACACTCGCGGCGTTGAGCGAGCAAAACGGTAACGGCAAACTTAGTTTTACAGATCTTGCAGCCAATACCGTGGCGGCTCATCGTTGGGATAACATTCTGCCGCTGTTACGTATGGAAAATCCAGCGGTAATCTGTACAAAGTACGGGTTTATTGGTTCACGCACGGTCATTCTCAAAAGTAGTCGGTTGGAAAATATATTGCCGGAGGTTTTGCGGGCTTTTCCAAACGTTGAGACAATTGATGCAATGCAATCTGTTCTGACGCTGGGCGGTACGGTCCCGCAGGTTGGGAGCGTCAAACAGCTTGAGCTACAGAACGCATTGTTAGAAGGAACGAACAAACCATTGGCTAGCCTGGCAAAGCAGTTCCCGAACGTAGTTACATTGCAACTCAACGGTGCAACCTTACAAGCTTGGGATGTCCAAGGGTTAGCGGGTCTGACTAGTTTACGGGAATTGAATCTGACGGGTTGCGATATCGACGATGAGGCCTTGCGTAGCTTGGAAGCGATGGATTCGTTGCGAGTTTTATCGTTGTCCGGTACTGCTATTACCAATGAGTCGATGGGTGTGCTTGCGACTTTGACTAAGTTGCGACGATTGAACGTCTACCGAACGGGGATGGATGCGGATACCGTTGCATCACTGCGTACATTTTTACCGCGTTGCAAGATCTATGGCGCCATTCGAAGTCAGTAATTACCACGTAGTGCGGCGTTGTTCTTATTTCACGAGACGGCGGAAGGAGTCGGTTTTTAACTCACATTCGATGAGTTGATCGAGTGCGTCGTCGGCGAGGCCGTTTGCTAGCCGCGCAAAAACCTGTGCGGCCGCGGCAATTGTCTCAGCGATTTCTTCTGCGCCATGAGAACCGTTGATTGCTAAACCTAAACCCGTGTGAATTCCTAGTTTGGCCATCTCTTGAATATAGATTGTGTTCAATTTGTGACAGGTTGTTTGCTCAAAGTCGAATTGAATTATAGGGTTATAGTCTAGTCCAGCGATCGTTAGAGGCAGATCATGCTGCCTGCCCAGTTCGATTAATTTACTAGCCATGGTTTTGCCAACGTGGTGAATATGGTCGACCGTATTTCGATTACGGATTTCCTCAAGCGTGGTGATCGCCGCGCGGATGCCGAGCGTCTCACTCCAATAGGTACTGGATATAAACATCTCGGCAGCGCCAGCCATTGACTCGCGGCTGCCGACGATAGCGCCCATGGCATATCCATTTGAAATAGATTTAGCGAACACTGCCATGTCAGGTTTGACGCCGAGGATCGTTTGGACTCCAGTGTCGGCAGGACGAAAGCCAGTGGACACTTCATCAAAGATGAGTAAAGCGTCATGAGCATGGGCTAGTTTCTTGACTTCCGCTAAATACCCCTCGGTGGGCATACTCGTTCTAAAAGGTTCCATGATGATTGCAGCGACTTCGCCGCGGTTTGCGATGAGCGTTTGTTCCAGTCGGTCTAAATCACCGTATGGAAAAGGGATGGCGGTATTGGCGAGGGCTTGCGGAATTCCAATCGGCTCAATCCCAGCAAAGAGATGCTCGTCGAGCGGGGGAGTTCCAGTGGTGGTTAGATTGGCAGCTTGGTACCAATCGTGCCAACCGTGATATCCACAAAATAGGATTTTGTCTTTGTTCGTGTTACCGCGGGCAATGCGAACCGCAACAGCGCAAGCATCTCCACCACCTTTAGCAAAGCGAACCATTTCCGCGCAAGGTATGCGGTCAATGAGAAGTTCAGCGAGCTCAAGTTCGATTTCATGATTGAGTGAGTAGACACTTCCGAGATCGATTTGTTTTTTTACGGCTGCATCAACGATGGGGTCACAATATCCCAGAATGATTGTGAGAATACCGCTAGCCCAGTCAATGTATTGATTACCATCGACGTCTGTAAAGCGAGCGCCTTGGGCATGCTCGATATAGACTGGTGAGACACCGAAAGCAAATCGTTGCGGTCTGCGAGAGATGAGTTGGGTCGCGCCGGGTATGATCTCTAACGCGCGGTCGTATAACTGCATCGAACGGCGGACTCGAGGGTGGTAGTTCATGAATGCGTGTGGAAGTGAAGTACTGTGAATTTTATTTGATCGATATATTGTAACTTGCGTCGCTGTATGTATGCACGGCTCGCTAGTTTTTGATCTCCGCCATTTTTTTGGATTTTTCTTGGGCAGAGTGACCAAACGTGTCACACCCCTCATCGATACTTCTTGTAGCAACAAACAAAGCAAAAACCCAATCAACAACGAAGGGTCTTTTTGTAGGGTTTTTGGGGTCACATTTCAGAAAAAGGAGTATCGTATGTCAGCGCGATGGTTACAGTCGGATTTAGACAAATTGTTAGTAGACAAAGAGCCGCTGGAATTAGGGCGGATGGAAGTGGACGAGTTTTTTGAGGAGCTAATCCGGATGATTCGCCTGCGCGATCGTCAGTCTGACAAAGAAAATTAACGTGGTTCGCTAACGTAGTGGTTGAAAACTCGTGGTGGGGTTGTTTGCGTTGCACCTGGGGCCGTTGGCACTTACTATTTTGGGGGTAATGTGCCAACGGTGCTTAGGCTTGCTGATACGTTATTTGCCTTGGTTCGTCTGTAGGTTTAATAGTTTGCCATGCTCATTGCGGTGCATAAATGCGATGATAGCGCTACGATGTTTTGTTGGGGGCACGACAGCAACATGCAAAAATCCTCCAGAGGGTGGATCTTGTAAGTAATGTTGTTTGATGAGTCCGTCTGGATCGGTGCCTAATGGGTCACCTGCTTTGCGACCGGGTCGAGAATTGGCATCGACCAACGCACCGGTTGAGAATTCTTGAACGCCAGACGGGTGTTCGGCATGATATTGCCAATGGCGATCGCCGCAAACTAAGTAGAAGTTGTTGTCCGCTAATTTGTTGTCTACCAAGAATTTGAAGAACTCGTCTCGTTCCTGCCGGAATCCTCCAAAGTTGGTATGGTTGTCGAACTTCCGCTTGTCATCGGGGCCGAC
>DTSG01000051.1:14555-18086 GCA_012965455.1 Planctomycetaceae bacterium
TCATGGGAGTCGCAGAAATCATGACTTTGAAGGTAGCATCACTAGCGAGCAGTGTTTTTTTGAGCCAGGCTTTTTGTTCGGTTCCCCAAATTGACTTGGTGGGACCATCTTCCATCGCATTGTCACTACGATAAATGCGACCTTCGACAAACCATAATTGCAAATCTTTACTCACGCGAACCGTACGATAGGTTTTTGTTTCTCGATCACCGGCACCTGCATAGGGCAACTGTTCGTACATCACACGCACTGCTGTTTCGGGGCTTGGTAAATGGTCGCCTGAATTGTCACCATCGTCGATACGATAATCGTGGTCATCAACTTCCCAATAGGTTGGTGTTTTGGCAAACAGATCTCGGTATCGCGGTTGTACAAATTGTTCGTGCCATTTCTGTCGCATCTCAGTGATCGTCTGGGCCCGCGGGTCTTTGGGAGTGTCGTAATAAACATTGTCGCCAGTACCAATGAAAAAGTCAGGCTGCAGTCGAGTGATGGCTGCCAGCGCAGGGTAGCCTAGATGTTTATCTCGACCAGTGTAGGGGTCGGGCAGTGCGGTGTTGTTGTGTTCGAGATGAACCTTGCCGTCTATCCGGTTGTCGCCGTGAAACTTCCCATAGTTCATGCCTGTTACCACCACAAAATGAACCGACTCGTCGCTCGCTGCGCCGGGGTGAGTTATAAACTGCGCAAGGGGGCCTTTGTGAAGCGAAGTCGCGGTAGTTCCTATCAGCGTCCTGATTTCGTAGGGGGTATTAGGTTTGAGTTTTGTAAAAGTGACACGAGCAATGAAATCATTTTCCGCAACGGCCATTGCTTCTAATACCACCCCATCGTCATTGTTTTGACGTAAACGGTTTGTTCGTTCACGCAAAACGAATTGCACGACTCCCTTGATCCCCGCAACGTCACCATCCACCAACGTATTGCTTTTCGTTAATCGCACTTGAGCATGCACGCGTGAATCGGATAACTCGCCGAGCATGATGCCTTGCCCCGCCAATGGCAGGCTGTTTTTTAGCGTTCGCCGCGTTTCACCTTGGCTAACAATGGTCAAGCACAGTAATCCAAGCAGGTAAGTTAGGTGGCGTATGCTATAAACAAGAGGAAGTCTGCGTGTCATGATGTCAGCCTTATGTACGTATTTGGATGGAGAAAATTTAATGTCGCAAGACGAAATACAACTTGGACGTTATCGTCATTATAAGAACAAACAATATACCGTGCTTGGATTAGTTTGCCATAGTGAAACGCAAGAACAGTTGGTGCTGTATCGCCCAGAGTATGGTGAACGTCGATTATGGGTGCGTCCCCGCGCGATGTTTTTCGAGGATGTGATCGTCGACGGTAAACGCCTGCCGCGGTTTGATTTTGTTGGAGAAGTGGATTCCGAATGAACAGGATTTTAGGCGGATAGGAATTCCCCCAGTCACGAGAGCTCGCAGTACCCTAATACTGAAACGTCTTAAATATGGATTCAGGTATTGTAGAAAAACGCTGGGAAATTGTCAGTCAGCCTGTAAAGTTATTATTAGAGGTACTCTATAATAAAACCAAGACTTCTTGTAACTCATACATTGGATCACAATAATGAAATTCCTTTCGATATCAATCATTTTTACGTTGTGTGTGCTTGGTTCACTAGTTCAAGCCAAAGACCAGCCGTTGGCGATTGGTCAAGCTACCCCCGATTTCGCGATGAAAACTTTGACTGGTAAGACCGTCAAGTTGCGCGAATTGGCTAGTGATAAAAAAAACAATAGCAGCGGCATAACGGTTCTCACATTTTGGTGTTCATTTTGCGGTAGTTGCCGTCGTGTTGAATATCCACTGAGTCGTCTGGCAACCAAGTATCGAGGTAAAGTTGCGATCATGGCCGTCGATAGCAGTGTCGGTGAAAGCGGTAGCGACGTGGCTGCATTTCTAAAAGAAAAGAAGCTGACGATGCCGGTGATGATGGACACCACAGGCCGTGTTGCAGATTTATTTGGAGCTAAAATGACGACCACGACGGTAATCATCGACGCCCAAGGCAAGCTGCGATATTTTGGGCAATTTAAGCAGGGTCAAACGAATTTGGTTGAGGATGCAATCCAAGCAGTCCTCGCAGGCAACAAGCCACCGCACAATAAAACTGCGGAGCGGGGCTGACACATTGAACGTAGCTGATCTCCGTGCGAGATCGTTCTAACAATTATTGTTACGATTGATTCCTATGAAGCTGAACGTAAAAATTCTATTTGTCCTGTTGTTGCTGCAATGTACGCCGGGTATTACCCAAGAGTTTACGATTCCTGCGATCAGTGACCTGCCGCGCATTGATAGACAATCGCCACGGCCAGCACCGACGATTCTTCGTAATTCGGCGTTTATACTGAAACTGAAACATCATGCTCCAATGGGTAGTGGCTATGTCATCATTACAGATCATACCGACGACCAATATATGGCGCCATTACGTGAGTTGGCAGAATATCGCCAAGCCAAAATAATTCAGGTGGCCGACCTTGGAAAAATTTATCAGAAAGATGTTTTGTCAGCGGTTCGCAAGCAACTCATGGATCTTAAGCCACAGTATGTCGCCATTGCCCCGCGGTTGGAGTCTTATCGCGAAAACATGTTGCTCGGAATGTGGGAGTTGCTCAGTACGTTAGATGATGACAAGTACTTAGATGCTTATCCGGGTGTGTTATTAGCCTCTGATGCTAAGTCCTTTGCGGCATTGATTCAACGGTCCATCAAGTTCCAGAGCATCGCACAAAAACAACTGAAGCCGCTGGCTATTAGCCAAGTGCCATCTAATCAAGAATCTAGATCACTACAGAAAGCGGGAATTCTACGGAACGTATTCAGCACTTATGGATTACAAACTCCAACTATCGCGATTTACACTCCCGCCGCAGACGCCGCTCCTCATCTAAGCGGTTCTCAAACATGGAACATTCAGATGAAGAATAAGGGAGATTTTGTTAAAAAATTTGAACCTGCTGCAGCAGCAGCTTTAGCGGATGCGTCGTTGGTTGTGATGCATGGCCATGGCTCACCTGGTATGTCGTGTTCGGTTGACATCGATGGGATTTTGACTCGGTCTAATAACCAGATTGTCTTGTCGGGCTCATGTTTTGCAGCAGCTCCATTGAAATCGGATTTCCCAAAGATGACACGCATTCCAGGTGGGTATGCAGTGACAACGCGGCAATCTTTCAGCACACGATATATTGACCGTGGAGCGACAGTGTTTTTTGGGCATATGCGGCTCAGCTCCGGTTTTCCGCATCTGTATCCAGTTTTGGAAAAATGGATGCAAGGTAAAAGTGTCGGCGAATCCTACCAACAGCTAATCAACTCCTTGATGGATATGCGTGGTTTGGGGCCAGGTAAATTCGTGGTAACGGAAGTTGCACCGGGGCAACGAGGTATACCACAGAACACATTGCTGTATGTCATTATCGGTGACCCAGCGCTCGTCCCTTTGCAGCCACTAGAGCAAATCAACAACAGGTAGGGCGGCCCTGACGCCACGGATTTGCAGCC
>DTSG01000052.1 GCA_012965455.1 Planctomycetaceae bacterium
CGGAATTGTCCTCATACTGGAATCGGAACCACCTCGCGACGCACTCCAAAAGTATCAATGTTATCGCTTCAGACTGTTCCGAACGGCAAGCATTACGACTGTTGCTTGTCCAAGAACGATTTAATGCCTGTTTTTATCCCAGCGCCCATACGATTTCACAGGATAATCGGCACCGGCCTGTTGTTTATTGCATTACCGACAGGCGTGAATTAGAAACGTTATTCAGAGAAACGATTTCTTCGCCATCGGTGATTATCACAAATCACTTCAATGGTCTGGACCAGACATTCTTTGAGCGCGACCGTTCTGTGACACTGCTGCGAAAACCATTCCTTGGCCACGATTTAGTCAATGCGATTAGCAGCATCTGTTTGCTATCCGCCGCTGACGCTGCTTAACAATCTGCTGCCCTAATTCGACAAGGACTGCAGCAGTAACTCGTCCAGATCCCTGCGGGACCGACAAGCTTCCGCAAATTCACTGCGCACAAAAATACGAACTCGTTTCACGTGATAATCAAATTGTTCTTCGGCTAAAACTCGTACTACGGGCGAACGGTCGCTCAATGGCGTAAAACTATCTGTTATTTTATCGTACACGTTTAAATCGAATTGCACTTCAAGTTCCGTCGGTGGTGCGTCAATTAGTACTGCGTTGGGAGTTGTCCCGCAATTCAATAACTCTTGCAAACGCCGACTGGCAGCATTCAGCTCAACATATGATAGACCAGCTACCCGATGATAAATATCGGGGTTGTTAGATGCGTTACATTGGAACACGGACTTGTGCAGTTTACGTATTGGACCGAAAAGTTCCGACGCAAGTGTACCCGCTTCAGTCGTGTGAAGAATATAGCTTTCCGCTTCGGTATCGCTAAGTGAACAAATAGCCTCGATGTTTTCGGCGGATGGCATTTGTTGGACACAACATTGAAGCATCGCCGTAGCGCTGCGGACAGTTTTATGCCAATATACTTCACTGAACATCACGTATCGTGCAAACACCATCATCTCCGCAGCGGTTAGGGATTTGCCACTCAGCGCCAATTGGTTGACTGTTGGATCCGCCATAAGTCCCAATATTAGTCGCTGTTGATCGTAGTTTCGTCCGTATGGAACACCGGCGTGGAGACTGTCACGTTGGAGATAATCCATTTTGTCGATATCGACAGGACTCGAAAGCATTGAAAATAGTAGCTGTTCGCTGGCGGATCCAACTTCGCCTGACAGAAAACGGGCAACATCTTGAGGCGCGCAAGTCCATTGCGAGTCGATCTTCTCGGCAATTTCAGACTCACAAATAATCTTTGCTGCCCGCTCCTCATGGCCTGCTAATCCTGGCAACCGCATATCTTCGATTGGATGACAATACGCCCAGTGACCGATATCATGTAGCAGAGCGGCTAACACAAAAGTCTCTAGTTCGATTGTAGTCACGGATTTAGCGAAATCCGCAAACCCCATGAAGTGTTCCAGATACCGTAGCGCTAAGTGATAGACGCCTAGGGAATGTTCAAACCGAGTATGGTTTGCGGACGGGTATACTCGAGCAACCAACCCTAGTTGCGATAAATGCGTTAGCCGATGAAACGCCGGAGTATCAATTAAACCGCGAATACGTTCTGTTAACGGAACATCTTGTTGGTAGGCAATGCGAATGACACGTTGAGGATTTCTCAATGCATCAAGTTCCAATATGGAGCAGTTCATGGCGCGAGTAACCATTGGTGGAAATTGTTCGCCAATAGGCAATACAGACTGGTCATGCAAATCATGACTGCAACGTGCAACCCGCCCTGCAGCAACTCCATTTCGTAGAGAACCATGGGCGCGAAGCTAGCAATTGCGAAGCAAGCAATTCCGACTATAGCTAGGATCAACGTGCGTGAATCATCGTGATGGTCGAGTAGTAAAGTTGCTGTGACAAAGACCACGGCGATTAGGCAGTAAATGGCGGCAGTAATAGCAGAACGGATAATTGTCGTACGTCGATCGAATGCCTCGACCTCAGAATCTTTCAATACGCCGTATCCTAGTAGACTAGAGGCTAGTGACAATAGCACCAACCCCAGACCAAATAAGATACCCGTTGTGTAGGTGAGGACACCAACAGGGTCGCCTTGCAGTGTGCGTGTCAATACAGCAACGAATGCAGCGGAAGCGAAAAGTGAACATAGCGTAATGACCTCGAAACGCTTAAAAAACCCAACTCGCCTAGCTATACCGTCAATCTTTGTGTGGGCACCTGGAGAGCTTGGCTTGTGCTCAGGTTCTTCAATGACAAGTTGATCTTCCGGTGCTGGAATGGCAATGATCGTCTTACAACCAGGGCAGGGACCGGATCGCCCGGCAAACTCGTCGCTAACCTGAAATCTCTTGAAGCAACCAGAACATATTACATCAATCGCCATTACGTAAACCATGAAGAGGATGGATTTCAAGAGGCACTTGCGGGCACTACAAAGTGCCAATACCAATATCGAAGTCTACCAAATTTCGGCGCGCAACGTCAGCCTGAAAGCCATTTAGGGTTTAAGAAGTTTACGCGAGGCTAACCGAGTATCGTTTCTAGGATTGAATTACCGGCACCACGTTGGATGATAATCCAAATCATGATTCCCGCAGTAGCCGTGGGTAGCAAAGGGCCGAGCGTCAACAGACGAATTAAAAGCGTTTGTCGATTGTTTTTATCTGCGACAAGACTGATGAACGAACAAAATGCGGAAAGCACCGAAATCAATAATAGAATTGTAGCGATGCCGACAGGGAATTCAGAACGGTATTCTTCCCTATCGAAAGAAACTAGAGTATCCCATACTGGATGCCCGAGAACCCAAAACATTACAACAACTAGATACCCCGTTAAAAAGATCATCGATGCGCAAAGGGACCATTCTCCCATAGAAGCGTCGGCTTCTTCTTCATCAGCTGTTTCATCCAGTTCAATGACGTCCGCTTCGTCTGTTTCATCCAGTTCAATGACGTCCGCGTCGTCTGTTTCATCCAGATCGATGACGTCCGCGTCGTCTGTTTCATCCAGATCGATGACGTCCGCGTCGTTTTCTGAAGAATCACTGAGATCGTTATCGACCGAATCGCTTGCTGAGGAATCATTGAGATCAATCACAGCGTCGGATTCTTCTAACGTGCCTGGGGCAGCCTCGTCCGTTTCAGAGCCGTTTGGATCCGTTGTCTCTATTTCCGGTGACATGCTTTTTTTCCGTTTCGAGAATTTAAACCAATGCTACTTGTATTTTCGGGTGTTTAACGGGGGAAACTGTGATGAAAACCGCTGTCGCACGCAATAAATAGCAGCTAGTTGTCGAAAATCAAGTCATCTTCAGTAATTAATTGGAAACCGCTGCTAGCTAGAGTTTCTACAGCATATTCGATATTGTCGACCATTAGCGCAACGACAGGTCTCCCATGCGGCCGAGAGAATAGCGGATAGGCTTGCGTAATATTCAATTCGGCACGTAAAAGCGCTGTACATACGGATAGCATTGGTTGTCGAGTATCCGGGAGTTCGAGTGCTACTAATTGACTCTCGATCAAGGGAAATCCCGACCGTTCAAGGATCTCTCGGCCCGCTTCGGGATTACTCAACAGCAGTCGTGCAAATGCGCACTCGGTAGAGTCATGGATTGAAAGCGCTAGAATACGAATATCCGTGCCATCGAACTTGCGGAGAACTTCCATAAGTTGTCCGACGCGATTTTCGAGAAATATCGTGAATTGAGTAAGTGCTGGGTAGCTGTGCCCCCGCATGGTTTCTAGCGGAGTAATTCCGTCTTCGCCATAACTCATATAAGACCGCCGCATAATAAGTGTTGTGAAACAATGTTACTTATAGAGAAATCGCCTTCTGCAGTCAAATCTGGGCTGCTAAAATATCTAACTTCACCGGTTTTTTTCGATACAGTAGGAAGCGGGATCATGGATATTGGCGACGGTTTTAGTTACGAGTTACGAGTTCGTTATCAGGAAACGGACGGGCAGGGTATTGTCCATCATGGCAACTACCTCACCTACTTTGAAAAAGCACGTATTGAATTGCTACGGCATCACGGGATTAGTTATCGTGACATCGAAGAAAGTGGCTTGATGTTGGTCGTCGCGGAAGCACGAGTGGAATATTTTCAACCGGCGTTGTTCGACGACCTATTGCTGGTGAGTGTAACCGTGGCGCGGATCAAGGGCGCCGCGATCGAACACACGTACGTCATTACGCGAGGGGAAATCGAGATCGTACGAGGATTCACTCGTATCGGTTGTCTAAGTAAGGATAGCCGCATCAAACGAGTTCCTACATGGCTCGGTGGAAAGGGCGATTGGCCCGCTCCACGATCGCTGGTCAAAGATTAGCTCCGTCAATTTCGTCGAGCAATAGGTCCAGGTCATCTAATGATGCCTCCTGCCCGCTACGCCTAGGCATCGCCTTAATCGGTTTGTTCAGGCGGGAATCGTTTTGTGTTACTGGGGCACAAGTCGTTTCCGTGGGTAGCGTTTGTCGGATCTGTTTTCCATCGCGAAGTATCGTTAAAATTTGTTGCCGGGAATTAGCTGCAGCAGCGACGCCAGTTAAATCTAAACAGACAATGAGACGTTGCATAGCATCGTAATGGCCGGACGGTAGAACGATCGGCAGTTCCGATGTAGCTACATCGTCGCCGTCAAATTTCCCGACGATCCCTAGCCGCCGCAGGTGTTTGATGCAGTCCACAGCGTGATGCCAGGCGACGACAAGCATATCTCCCCGAATACCCTGAATACACAAGGCATCCGTACTATCGTTTTCGAGGTGAGCAACGTCTTCCACTAAGATTACTTCAATTCGATCCTGCATTAAGAGCGAAGCGACGAGTTCCTGCTCGGTGTCCCGTCGTTTTGGATCGTTTTGTTGCGACTGTGATAGTACTAGTTTCATTTATCCCATCATACCGCAGAAGCGGGAGTTATGCATTGACGTACGAGTACAATTTGAGGCAGGCGATCAGCTATCGTGGATACTCGATCTCCCTGAGGCAATGCGACACCGCCCATAGGGGTTTGATGAGTGGTCCCGCGCTATATAATCAAGTCACGCCGTTCCAAGTGGGTCAGCACAAAGTGTGCGAATATGTAGTCTTGTTATTTCATTCTGTACCGAGTTTGAGAGAAAGACTTGAACGATAAAGCGCAAAAAAGGCCAACACACACTGGCATTGGCCTTTTTAAATATTTGCGTTTACCCAATTGTTAGACGGGAAAACAAGTAGCGCGGGCCAGATTCGAACTGACGACCTCGAGGTTATGAGCCTCGCGAGCTACCGGACTGCTCCACCGCGCGTCATTTCCAGATATTATACACACCTCTGCTTGATTGGATAGTGCACATAATGGACGCGAAAATATATAAACAGGAGTGATCTGACCAACCGATATTGTCTTATCGAATTATCATTTTTGTAGGCATAAAGCCAAGTCTCTCCATTGTTGTAGAACTAATTGTCATATTATGCGACGATGAATACACTTATAGTGTCATACTCAA
>DTSG01000053.1 GCA_012965455.1 Planctomycetaceae bacterium
TATCGCGTGATTGAGCGCGAGCAGGTGAATGGAAAATATTTTTGGCGAGTATTGGGTTTCAACAGTTTTGGTACCAAACGAACGGTGTGGGTTTCCGCTGATGGAGTAATTAATCGTCTTGAAGAACGAGTGACTATCGGGCAAGGTGAACGCCATACACTTGAATACCGACTTGTCAAACGAGAGGCCTTGAGCGATCAAGCGCGGGAGAAGACGGTAGCGGCTTTTGCGGCGTTCATAAGTTTGCGGGATCAGCTTGAATTGGATTTGCCAAGCAAGGAAATTGTGTGGGACGACGCACAACTTAAGTTATTGCGTACCCAGAGCGACAAATTAATCGATATTGCCAAGACAACGACGCTGGCGGACCTTTCATTGATTGCCAAGAAAGACGTGCAATCACAAAATGGCCGCCGTGGTGGCGTGGCAGCGCTGAGGACGCGAGCGCTGGGGCAAGTTGTAACCGCTACCGGGTTTGAGTTGTATCGAGGGGCTAGTTTTGAAGACGCGTCGCTTAAAGGGAAAGTGACGATATTGCACTTTTGGGATTACAAGGACAGTCCGTTGAGTCCACCGTACGGACAGGTTGGGTATCTAGATTTTCTGTCGCGGAAATATGCGGACAAGGGCTTGCAGGTGGTTGGGGTCGTGGTTCGTCCGGAACTTGAAGATCCTAAGCAGCGAACGCGAGTACGTGCGTCGACTAGAAAGTTTGCTAGCTTCATGAATTTGAGTTACCCCGTGGTGGCGGATGTCCAGGGGTACATCAGCGAGTTGGGCGACCCGCGTCGCGCGGGAGCGAAGTTGCCTTTATTTGTCGTGTTGGACAAATCCGGCAAAGTCGTTCATTACAAAGTTGGGTTTTATGAAGTCGACCGCCAAGTGGGCCTACGAGCGCTTCACGATCTTGTGAAAGAACAATTGGAGTAGTAGCTGTTGTGTTGATATTACACCGTGGCAAGCTCGGAGGGAAAGCCCTTACGCATTGCGGGTGAATGCGAGAATCTCGTTGTGGCAGTAGCCGTTGGTGGCAATGCCCTCTTGGTTATGTACCGTTGCAACGCCTTTCCAGTCGCTGAAGGTGCCGCCGGATTCCTGAATCACAGGAAGAATTGCGGCAGCATCCCAGACGTTGAAAATCGGGTCAATCATCACCTCAGCACGTCCTGTAGCGACGAGTAGGTATCCGTAGGCATCGCCCCAAGTACGCGTAATCGACGCCTGTTGCTCGATGTCTCGGAACACCTGACGGCGGTTACATTCGTCATAGGTGCTTAATTGGGTTGTCACAAAACAGGCATCTGCAAGTGTCGCAACGCTGGAAACTTTTGGCTCGGTCATTTTAGCCTCGCCGCGACAATAACGTGCCCCTTTGCCAATTTCGGCAAAAATAAGTTCATCCAAAGCAGGTACATAGATCACGCCGACCTGACTGTTGCCTTCGTGCTCGATTCCTATCAACGTCGCGTAGAGTGGTACGCCTGAGATGAACGACTTGGTGCCATCGATCGGGTCGAGGATCCAGCGGTAGCCGGTCGTGCCAGCGACGTCGTCAAATTCTTCGCCAAGTATCGCGTCCTCGGGGAAATCGTCGGCAATGCATTTCCGTAGCAGCAACTCTGCCTCAGTGTCTGCCATAGTAACCGGTGATCGATCTGATTTTTTGATAACCTCAAGTTGGTCATCTTGGAATCGAGTGAGCGTTTGTTGTCCTGCGGCAACGGCATATTTTACGGCAGCGAGCAACCGCGAACTGAATTGGGTATCGAGTTCGTTAAGCTGAATAGTTAGTCGTTCAAGGCGATTGTTCATGGTTGTGTTGCTGTTCGCTTTTTAGGTTGCTTTCGCTTCGTTCATTGGTTGTTTACCTGTCGCTTCGCGGCGAAAGGAGGAAATGCCGAGCATGATTGCTCCGCAAACCAACAGGCAATCGGCGATATTGAAATTTGGCCAGACGTGACCCTGATATGTGAATAGGATGAAATCGCGTACGCCATAGGCAAAATTGGAATAGTTATCTGCAAATGTATCAGTGGGATGCCATAGCCCCAAGCGGTCATAGAGATTTCCTAGAATACCTGCAGTAACGGCGGCTAGGCAGACGGTGAGCCAGCGGCTTCTCCAACCATCACTCTTTATAAACCAAAACGCAATTGCTAGCAGAGCGACGCCGGAGAATATGGCGAAAAACGAACTCCCTCCCTGCCCGATGCCAAACAATGCCCCTTGATTGACTGCTGTTTGAAAACCAAAAAAGTCTTCGATGATCCACCACAGTTCAAAGGGACGTTTTCCAGGCAATCCAAGCTTGGAGAACATATAGGATTTCGACCAGAGGTCGAACGCAAGCCCAACAATGGCGATCGACGCGAAAAGTCCGCAGCGGCGACCAAATGAGAGGGACGAGTCATCGGTTTTTCCGATCGCATCCTCGTTACTATTCATACGGTTAGCCCGCTTGTATTTCGCTAGCACATTTTACGCAATATGCGGTAAAGGGAAGGACGTTTAATCGTTGTTTGGGGATCCTACGCTCACACTGCTCACAAGCACCGTAGGCCCCTAGTTCGATGCGGTCGAGAGCATCGGCGATCCATTGGAGTGTTTCTTCATCGTTTTCCACGAGCGATAACGTAAATTCTTGCTCAAACTGATCAGTACCTTTGTCAGCCATATGGTTTGAGGGAGATGAACCACTGCCGCCAGCAGTTTTGCCTTGACCCAACGCCAAGTCAGCCATTGCCGATACGTCGTCTCGCAGGCGAGCGCGGAGCGACAGCAATATTTTTTTGAATGGTCTAGATTCAAGCTTTTTCATTGCGTTTTTAGGTCGAGCCATGATAGGTCAAGTTCGGAAATTAGGAATGAACTAATTGACGATTGGTTTATTTTGTCTTAGGCGGGCAAAACCCATGAATTACAAATTTACTCAAAACTGGCAGTCTCTTGTATAGACCACTAAAATTATAGCAAGTATTTAACCAATCGACTTTAACTGCAGATTTTAAGAATCGGAAATGGTGCTGTCAATGATTTTAACGTGAAGGTGTCATCAAAAACGGCCATAAAATAGGCCAGCACCTTGTGGCCGCAAGAATGTACTAGGTGACTTGTTGCTCAAAATTGATGGCTGATTTATACTGCTTTTATAGACGCAATACAAATCTCTCACGTTTTTTATAAGGTTAGTGGAAAAGGCTCAACCACTGTCACGGCCGCAGCAAGTGAATTTTCGCGAAATAGCGTACCAAGAATGCATCCATGTAGACTGTCGTAAAGTTTATGCCATCGACGAAGTTTTGACGGGTTGTCTTGAATGCGGCAGCTTATTGGACGTCAAATATGATTGGGAATCTGGTCCAGCCCCCGAGAGTTGGGCGATGTTTCAGGATAAGTGGTCACAGCGACTTGACCCGTTAGCACGCAGTGGTGTGTGGCGTTTTCATGAATTGTTGCCGTTCGCTCTCCGTGAGCAAATTGTTACAGTGGGTGAAGGTCAAACGATTCTGCAACAAGCTGATACGGTTTCCCGTTACGTAGGCCTGCAGAGTGGTAATCTGTTTTTGCAATATGAAGGAATGAATCCTTCGGGCAGTTTTAAAGACAACGGTATGACTGCTGCTTTTACTCACGCTCGCAGTGTGGGAGCTCAACGTGCGGCCTGTGCTTCCACGGGTAACACCTCCGCTTCGTTGGCCATGTATTGCGCGGTGTCTCAACAGATGAAAGCCGTGATTTTTATTGGCTCGGGGAAGATTGCCTACGGAAAATTGTCTCAGGCACTCGAGTACGGAGCGTTGACAGTCCAAATTACTGGGGACTTTGATGATGCGATGCTGCGGGTTTGCGAAGTCTGCAAAGAGCTCGATATTTATTTGGTGAATAGTATCAATCCCTTTAGGCTAGAAGGGCAAAAGACAATCATGTACCGCGTGATCGAGAGCTTAGGCTGGCAAGTACCCGATTGGATTGTCGTACCGGGTGGCAATTTGGGGAATTCAAGTTCTTTTGGGAAAGCATTCATCGAATTGTTTGAACTAGGATTAATCGACCGAGTACCACGACTTGCCGTTATCAATGCTCGCGGTGCCAATACGTTATATGAGTTATACGAGCATCGATCGATGCGATGGAATGAGGGACGTATCGATCGCTCCATTCAGGAACAATATTATCAGGAGTTGGATGTGGAGCAGAAAAAGGCTTCGACGATCGCGAGTGCGATTGAAATCAACCGCCCTGTCAATCTCGATAAATGTTTGCGCGCGTTAGATTATTGCGATGGTGTTGTCCGCGAGGTTTCCGACCAAGATATGCTTGATGCCAAAGCCCAAGTGGGCGCTGGTGGCATTGGTTGCGAACCGGCAAGTGCGGCAAGTGTAGCTGGCGTGAAGTTATTACGTGAGCAAGGAATCATTGCAGCGAGTGACCGAGTTGTTTGCATTCTAACGGGGCACCAACTAAAAGATCCCACGGCTACGGTTGCATATCACACAACGGATCAGAAAAAGTTCAACGAAGTATTAGGCGTACGCGGGATGACTCGTGCGAATTACGCAAATCGAGCAGTCGCTGTCTCTAATGACCTAGACGAAATTATTCGCGCTATTAAAATTTATGGCTAGGCTAGGTTTCTGGATTGAGTTCGAATGATAGACAAAGCAAACCGGCGAAACATCGGTATTGCACAGAGGTGTTAACACGGACAAGGATATTGAAAATGAATAATTTGGGACTTGCCATTCATGGTGCTGCCGGACGCATGGGACAACGCTTAGTTGCCTTGGCCAGTGTCGACGAACAATTCAACGTGGTGGCTGCTTTTGAATCCGCAGAACACCCGCGTGCTGGTGAGGACGCGGGGTCGGTTGCTGGTATTGGGGCGATTGATGTCGCACTAAGTCCGACTTGGAACAGCGATATCGATGTTGTTGTGGATTTTTCAGTACCCGCGGGTGCGGAGAGTATCACGCAACAATGTCTAGCCAATGGTACGCCTTTGGTGGTTGCTACAACAGGCTTAAGTTCCGAACAACAAGACTTGATTCGTTTGGCAAGCGAACAGATTCCCATTGTGTGGGCTCCGAGTATGAGTACCGCTGTCAATCTGGTGATGAAACTTGCTCAAACGACTGCCGCAGTGCTCAAGGATGTATCGGGTGGCGCGGATGTAGAGATTTTGGAGCGTCACCATCGATTCAAAGAAGACGCACCTAGTGGAACGGCGCTGCGTTTCGGTGAATTGATTGGGGAAGCGATGGGGATCTCCGCAGCGGTTCACGGGCGGCAAGGCCAAGTGGGAGCTCGCGCGCACAACGAAATCGCCTATCACGCCATTCGTACTGGAGATAATCCGGGAGAACACACGATCGTATTTGGGATGCTGGGCGAGACGATTGAGCTTACCGTGCGAGCGTCAAATCGAGATAGTTATGCCGTGGGTGCGCTGACCGCAGCGAAATTTGTCGCCGCACAATCAGCTGGGCTGTATTCTATGAACGATGTTTTAGGCCTGTAGAGCC
>DTSG01000054.1 GCA_012965455.1 Planctomycetaceae bacterium
GGCTTCTGATCAATATTGAAATGCCTTTTGGAAGTTTTGGCCTGATGATAGATTTCGATGTGATGTAACTAAATCCACCATCATACTCAAGATTCTCAGCATTCTCAGTTTACATTTTGGATATATTTTGGGTTAGGATGAGTTTTTTGACCCTACGCCCACAGGTGACAATTCGGGCTATATTTTGAAATGATATTTACATGAACACAGATTGGATGAATACTGATAGTTTTCCTCATACGCCGTGGGCCCTCGTTTCCGGCCTCCCGTTGTTGCTAAACGCGGCCTGCTGGGCCTTCCTAGTCGGATCAATGATTTGGTTCTGGCGTCGATCGCGGAATGACGACACCCACGTGCGAAAAGGATCAGCGAAGGGGCAAGATCGAATTTACAAAAGGTTCGGTGCATTCTTGTTGTTTTTCGGCGCGGCAGGTGGATTTCTTCCGTCACTCTATATGATTGCGACTAAAGGGGCTATCTGGTCTGTGAATCGACAGCAGCCTCATCATGGTCCGGAAGAGTCCGACCCTGTTCTTGCCTTTCATATTTCGCTGTCAGTTGTCTGGGCAATCCTGCTTGCCCTACAGCTTTGGAGCGGTGGTTCGGGGAAAATGCGTACTCTGCATCGTAGAGGCGGTCGGGTTGCCGTCGGCTTCGGGCTATTGGGCGTGGCTGTTGCTGGAGGTTGGGTCTGGACGTACCTAAACGATTTTTCAGAAGGTCTTACTACGCCCGGGGCACGCGCAGGGTATTATACGATCGTCTTGGGCGTCGGCGTTGCGATAAACGCAGTGATGCTTGTTGTTCACGCGAGAAAGAAGAATTTCTTCCTGCACAAAGACTTCGCGCTCATGTCATTAATGTGGACGTTAGAACCCGGGATCCATCGATTCTACATGTGGCTAATGCGTTGGGTCTGCTGGGACTGTTGGGCTCCGGAGAATACAGAAGGCATGGGAATTGCACTGGCAAAACTGCCCGCGAATCTGACGGTTATATTTTGGGCACTACTCATGGCGTCGTTGGCGCGGCGGGTAAATGGAGTCATTCTTTGGAACGTCGCAGGGCAATATCTTCTCTTCACCTTTGGAACCTTTTCCACTCTAGATCGTCTTTACGAAGGTCAGATTGCCGAATCGGTTGCGGGAATAAGTCTTCTTCTTGGTGCGTTGGCGTTGGTTTGGCGACGCTATATGGTAAAGAGGATTCAATCAGACTAAACTTGTGCCTCGCAATTAATCATCCGCACCGATATCATTGAAGTTTCTGCTTTCGTCATGTAGGCTCCTCTGATGTCGAAATTAATCCAATATTGCCCCCGTAGGGTCAAAAAACTCAGCCTAACGTCGACAACGCACCGAACCAAGCGGAGAGATTGTATTTTGAGACGTTTTCGGCTATGTTATACGTAAATCTATCGTTCGGCAAAGAATTTAAAATGGCCTTTCAATATTGACCAAAAGCTGCCGACTATAAAAATAACGCCCTCAGTTTTCGCATTGAATAGAATCTCGCCGAGGAAGCAGCGACCCATGAAGTTCCGGTAGCGCGCTACACTGGGGGTGTAGAGGTCGGAGGTTCAAATCCTCTCGCCCCGACCAGGTATGTCAGTCGCAGGTTTTCTTGTGAATAGTTTGTAAACTGAGGCTAGGAGAGTTCGGCTGAATTTCTTAGCCTACGAGTTGATGTAGGCGAAGTTCTTATTGTACCACGCGATTCTGATGTTCATTCCACAAGGGCCGCTTGTTACGGCGTTCCGATTCGTACAAGGCCATCAACTGCATCGATGGTGACTTTTTGATCGATGATACCACCTCCGGAAAAGGTCTCAGAGGTATCGTTGTCGCCAGAGTCCTTTACTATATTGATAGTGCCATCTACGTCCACTACACTCAGGGCTTCGAGGAGCGTGTTCCATGGGGTATTTTCGGTACCGTTTTCGGTGCCGGTATAACCGAAGTCCACATAAACTACATCGGTGGGGCCGCCGCCAGGCAGATCGCCCTGGCCATTTGCACGGAGCCAGTCGATCGAGGTCACGGCGTCAGCGACTGCTATGCCGGTTATACGCAATCTATCAATGGTATTGCCAGCCCAATTACCATCGGCACTGACATCGAACTCGTGTTCCACGTAGCCACTGCCGCCTGTGTAGGCCGGCCCTGTGATGGTAAAAGGACCACCGGTTGCGGTCCACCAGCCGAAGGATATGTTTCCACTCTCGGTCGACTTGAAGCGAATGGTGATGGTGGAGATATCGTTACCAGGGAAATGTACCAATTCATCGATGTTATGTTGAATATACTGAGTAGCGGTGGTGCTTGTGATCTCGTAAGCGCCATTCACATTGTCAAAGCCCACTGTACTTCCCGCATTTCTAAATCCATCGCCACCATGGTCACCGAACTCATAGCGCAAGTCCGCAGGGGATTCGGGGTCGAGGCCATAGAATAGTTCGAGTCTGTCCTTCATGGCGTCGCCATCGTTGTTGGGATCCATATAATCGGGCAGACCGTCGCCGTCTGTGTCCAGGCCAGGGCCACCCTCAGTGGCGTTGGTCCGTCCGTCTTTGTCGGTGTCATCCGTGCCGCTGTAGACATAGGCGGCGCTTCCGCTGCTCCAAGTGAATCCAAAGTCTTCGCGTCCTTCTCCATTGTGATCCAGAGCGGCGATCACACGAAACCACAGTGTACCGTTTCCGTCCAGGTAGTGGCCCGTTGTGCTCGATGAGGGGGACAGGATTTGGGCTACAGAACTGTAGGAGGTTCCAGTCGGATTGAGCCCACTCAGGTTATCCATGTGATTGAACTTGACAATCGCCACGTCGCCCGGTTCGGCGTCCACCATCATCCAATCAGTATAGGACTGGGTCCCATCGAAGGTAACGTTATATTCAAAGTCCTCGTTCACGATAGCAGGGAAATAAATACTATCGACGCTATAGCCGTTAACATAATAGAACATTTCGCTCTGCGTTCCGCTCTTTTCGCGGGTGACCCATATATGGGGGGCTTGTTTTCCAGTTCGCTGGATACGAGCGAATTTGTGGGGTGAATGAAGGATGTTGTTCGCGTTGGCGTAGGGTGTCTCATCGCCCACTCGAACAAACTTGTGATTGGAGATCAGCGAGTGACCGGCCGTTCCTGTGAGCGTGCCGTCCTCGTCATTGAGGATGTTTATCCAATCGCGGGGATGCTGCCCCCTAATCTCGGTATACCAGGGATCACCAAAGTCAAAGTCCGGCAAAGCCATGGCCATATTCGTACCGGGATGATCCGTCTCGACACCGGCATGGCCCCAGTTCACGCGCCTGGTTGCACCGCCCTGTTGGCGAAGGTAGCTCGTGTACTGCGGAGGCCCATCGTAGCCAACATAATAATTATCCCTAAAGTCCCCGGCACCATCGTAGAGCTTATGTCCGTAACGCGCGACGGATGAGTTGAGCCCCAATCCAGAACGGGCGACAAAGAGGGTTTCCTCGGTCGTGATGGGGCCGGCGAGCATAGTCGCATTCTGGTTAGCAATCACGACGTTGTTGCGCGTGATCACGTTACGTGTAGGAATTATATCTGGTTGCCCGATACCCGTGTAAAGTGCGGTCTCGTTCGCGTACCACAAGGAATTTTCAAAGACATGGTCACTGGCCTCGGCCCAACCGGTATTCTTTTGAATGCCGTGACTAGCACTGAGCCTGTCGAAAATGTCCCAACCATTCATATAACTGTGGGCTACGTTCCCGTCGAAGCTGCCCATGGGCGAATAATAGGCGATGGTGGCGCTGTCGTAGTAGGTAAGGTCGGCAGAGAGCCCAATTCTGGTACTGGGGAAGATATACCAAAAGCCGGTACCTTCACCACCCGCAGCCACGTTGTTCTCGACGGTGTTGTTGGGGTGGGTGATCCAGTACGACGACGGTGTCCGGTTCTGAGCTTGGTTGAGCTCGTTGTCCGAAGGCGTGACTTCGGTGCCCCGTGCAGGACGTACACTCAGCGCCACTACGTTGTTTGTAATCGTGTTGTTCTCCTCGACACCGTCTTCCAGAAAGACCGTGTGGCCGATCGTGTTGTAGAAAAAGTTATTGTCGATCGTGACGTTGTCCGTACCGTGAATCGTGATACCACGGTTGAAGCTATCGTGTACGGCATTGTCACGGAAATACTGACCCGTGGCATCGCCACCAAGCAAGTGCCAGTGAAATGGATAACGTGCAAGCTGGCTTTCCTGGCCGCCGCGGTAGATTTCGACACCTTCCACATAGCCATAGCCTGGGTTCATGGCACCGTTGTCGGAACCGTGAATCATAACGTGGGCACCGAACCCCGTGCTGACGCTGTCTGATGCACCTTGTATGGTGATGTTGCGTGTCAGCAGGCCGACTTCCGCACGCATATCGGCAGTCCAGGTCTTGTTGTCGCTTGGACGGGTATATTGCTGGGCTGTGCCATTGTGCCAATACGACAAGTTAGAGGTGAGATTTACCACTGTGCCACCGCCCGTGACCGACGAGACGGTTCTTTTCTCCACCTCATTCCAATCATTGGTCGAGGACACGATAATAATCTCATCGCCCGCTTCCCAGTTCACAGCATCCGCCACCGTGATGGAACCAGAGCCGACGTTGACGTCCGCATCGAGATGAGTCCACTCAACACGATCTTCACCGTGCAGGTTGAGGGTGCCGCCGTTCAACGCGAGCAATGCGCGCCAGCCCATGTCGTGGGCGCCGTGCACAAAGTTTTCGGCTTGCTCACCCTTGAGCGTCAAGGTGAAGTCACCGGTGTAGCGCGAGCCTGTCGTACCAACTTCGAGCTCGGCGTTAGTACCCATGACAATTACGGAGTCGGCGATCAACTCGTAAGTCCCGGTGGCGACAGTCAACTTGCCCATGACTTTAATTTCACCGACCTCATCACTCATGTCCAAGGCAACCGTGTAGCCCGACGGAATCGTGACATCCTCTTCTGTGCCCGATGGTGGAGAACCACCCCACGTCGCCGAATCACTCCAGTTACCCGACAGTGTAGCCGTTGCCGCATGGACCATTGAGGGGAGAACGGTCAGTGCAGCGATCGAAGCTACCAGATATGAATGAACGCTTATGCGAGTGAATCTCAGTAGTCTTCGTGCAAGATACTTCATTAAAATCTGTCCTCGCTACGGTATTCACTGAATTTCTATCAATTGTGTCAATATTGGCCTCTCAAATCAATATCCACCGCTCACTTCGCATAATTCTAATACCTCGGCACCGCAGAAAAGTGAACAGTTACTCCGAGAAAATTGTGGCAGATTTGTGACCGTACTGGATGGTACTGGTTGGTACTGGTAGATCGATTGGGTGAAAAAATACACCAGTACCAACAGGTACTAACCAGTACCGGACTTTGCATTCTTCTGGGGTGTAGAGGTCGGAGGTTCAAATCCTCTCGCCCCTCTCACATGATTTACTTTGCTTCAACAGACGGTTTTCGCTGCACGGGAAGTTCCAGTACTTGGCCCTGAGCCAGCAACC
>DTSG01000055.1 GCA_012965455.1 Planctomycetaceae bacterium
GCATATAGCTAGCGATGAATTGCCACAATCCCAGCAATCGTTTTTGCCACTAATTGTTGATGAGAGCAGCGCTGGGGTTTGCAATCTTGCCAATGCGGTGGCCATTTCAAAAACGGACCAATCTGGCGAGATAGCTATCTCGACCGCCGCGTGGTTCGCTAAGATTGTTGGAGATCAAGTGACGGAGTTATTTGTGAAGCCCGATGACCGCTGGGATATCAACGAAATTGCCGCGAAGCGTCGTGATGTGACGTCTGCCATCGAAGAGTTGTTCACCGTTGGCGATTTACAGCAATTTCCCACCGAGTTGCCCAAATTATTGTGGAATCAGATTCTACGATAAAAATAGGGTCACTTCATTTTGCGGCGTGCCTACTGGTCCGGCCAGCCCTGCTCGATTGCACTTTCAAGGCCATCAACAAAACCGTTATAATCCGCTGCCGCTTTACACAGATTTACAGTTGTTGGCCAGAGAGGGTCAAAATCGTATAGCAAAATTGTTTCAATCATAGACATTGGAGGTCGTAATTGATTGTGGTGAAGTCTTCTAGATGCGCTGTGAGAATAGCGACGCTCAGCATTTTTGTGCTGACGCTAGGAACTGCTGCGTTGATTAGCGGACAGCCGCCACTTGTTCAACGGACTGCCGATCCTGAGCGTAGCGATACCGCATTGTCGCGTTCACAAGAGTTAGCTGAAGGGCCTCAGTCGAGCCCTTTTTCAGCGAGTGTGCAACCCGCCGGATTCCGCAACGATGTGGGTGGCGAGGCACCATTGAATTTGCGGTTACGAATTGCCTGGGGGGGTGGTGCTGCTCGACAATGGCGCGGCACCATTACGATTTCTGCCGGAGAACTACAGAATTTGGTCCCTCGTAGTATCGAACCAATTACTTCCGCTCACTTACCTACCGCAGTTGGTTCGACCGCTGCCAGAACTGATAACAGTGGTTCACTCGTTCGACTTAACGCGCCAATGGATGTTCAAGCGAGCGGGCAATCCAAGTCGCAGACGGTGTTTGTGCAACAACATAAACCGAGTCAATTTGATGCGTTTGACATCAGCATCACTGCCGCGCGACAAGCGGTTTTGACGGTGGATTTGATCGCTCTCTCAGATTCAAACATTCATTTTCAACTGCAGCGCCCGCTGGCGTTTTTTATCATGCGCGACGCCGAAGTTGTGTTAGACAATACGGGCAACCGTGGGCAGGTGCGGCGGCTCGCTGGTGATCGTTTGAGAATTATTACCGAGCGGGCGCATTTGGTGTTTCGCCCACAGGAGTTATTTGAACTAACACTCCTCCCTCATCAACTTGGTGAAAACAGAACTGGTAACTATCAATACGAATTAGACGTAATTGCAGTCGCTGAAAATCTTAACATACATCATCAGCAGCGAGCGGTTGAAGTTACAACGGCTGACGAATTTCCCGCCTGGAACCAGGTCAAGATTCCCATACCGACGCGGCCGGGCATTTACAACATTCGCCTCGCCTTGCTTTCCAAACGCTTTCCAGACACCTTAGTGCGAACTTCGCCGCTTGCTCAACGAGTAGTCCAAATCGTTGTGGTTGGTGGGAAATCCCCTGTTCCGGAGGTGGCGACGAAATGGCGTGAAATTACAAATTATAATCCAGCCGACCCGAGTTGGTGGCAACGACTGCGTGAACTTGATCCGACCAATAGAATTAAATATTTGGCGGGGTCAAGTCCGTCGTCGATTGGCTTTGCACCTTTCGGCAACCGCCGCGCAGAGAAGATACAGCATCACGATATTTCGATGACTCGTCTGGGGAGCGGGGGCTGGCAAGCGCTGCCGCTGAAAATTGAAAACCCGCAGCGTCCACACTTGTTAGAAATTGAATATCCCAATGACGTTCAACAGACAGCAGCAGTCAGCGTCTTAGAACCTAACGCGTTGGGAAAAATAGGACCGTTAGGAGTTGATACTGGTTGGAACCTTGATGATACCTCCTGGGAAACAACACGCAAAACTCTGACGCATAGGGTGTTGTTCTGGCCGAACACGAACACGCCGATGTTAGTGATTCGTAATCAGCGTGCTAGCAAGCCAGTTGTATTTGGGAAAATACGAGTTCAGCAATTGCAAGGAAGTTTGGCCGAGCTCTATCCGAAATTGGTGCGGAAAAAACAAAATCGGTTGGCCTTAGCCTACTTTAAAAAACCACTGTTTGCGGAGAACTTCAGTAGCCGCGAAGCAGTAGGGCCCGACAGTGTGGCAACGTTGGATGACTGGAGTACGTTTTACGACGGCGGTCAGCGGTTCGTGCAGTACTTGCAGTTTGCCGGTAACAATGGTGCTGTTGTTAATGTGTTGAGTGAAGGCAGTAGTCTATTTCCGAGTGATCTTTTTCATGCGACCCCCAAGTATGACAGTGGAGCGTTTTTTGACAATGGGCAAGACCCGCTGAAAAAAGACGTGCTGGAAATGCTCTACCAAATGTTTGATGAACATCAACTGGTGCTGATTCCATCCATTCAGCTAAACATGCCACTCATTGAACTGGAACAGCAACTCCAACATGCTACCCGCAGCAGGGGGATCGATTCAGCGATTGGCATACGATTAACTAACGACGCTGAGGGCCTGACTGCCGCTGGTACCGTTGGACGCTACAATCCACTTGATCCGCGGGTTCAATTGGCGATACGAAATCTAATCAAAGAGATGGTGCAAAGGTATCACGAACACCCTAGTTTTGCGGGCATTAATGTTGAGCTTATTCCCGATTCGTACACACATTTACCAAATTCAAATTGGGGCTTAGATCCGACGACGCTACAGCGGTTTTTCCAAGACCAAGAAATTCAGCCGAGTGACTTGCACGCAGATAACGTAAATGCGGTTCGGACTAGTTTGGCGAACGAGTGGAATCTGTGGAAACAACAACAGTTAAGTAAACTGTACAAAGACATTGCTGCTGACATCAATCTTTTTTCAAGAATGTCAGCGGGGAACGACAACCGGCATCCGCAGCGGCTATATCTCTCGACAGCCGAGTTGTATGAGACGGTGGAGATTCAACGGTTGGCGTTTCCGACATTGCCTCCAAAGAATATGTTAATAAACATCACTCGCGACATGTCGATCAACCCTGCGCTTACTCGCGGCGTAGAAAATCTGGTGTGGTTATCTCCACACAAAGCTAATCCAGTTGTTGACCCAGCATTGCAGAATATCGATATTGCGTTGGCTCAATCAGCAGGCGTTCATCAATTGTTTGCACAATCTGAATTGCATGGTGCTGTTTTCTTTCATGCCCCCGCTACCGCTCAACTCCCACAACTTGATGCCAAGTCTCCGTGGGGTGCTGTCAATACGCAGACTTGGTTTGCCAACACCATCACACCATCGCATTTCTACAATCGTCAACGATTCATTAGCAAACTTGCAATGACGGATTGTCGAGTGTTGCTGGACGGAGGTTGGTTTTTGCCGTTAGGACAAGAGGATCACGTGCGTGGTTTATTGGCCACTTACCAACAATTGCCTGATGTAGCGTTCGAGACGATTAAGAATAAACCAAACCCAATTCCTCAGCCCCTTGTAATTCGTCGTTACGTTGAGAGTGGTATCAAAGATGGCACCAAGACCTACTTGTATGTATTGAATAATTCACCTTGGGCAGTGACCGCTCAAATCGATATCAACATGCAACCCGATGGCGTGCCGGTTTCGCTCGGTCAGAAATCTAAGTCGAGTTATCGGTGGCATCTCAATGGTGCGAATTGGCAAGTTGTCATGGAACCATTTGACTTAGTTGCCATTCGCATTGACCGCGTCGAAGCGCGAGTGGTATCGGCGTCGGTTCAATTTAACAAAGACGTGAATCCAAAATTGCAAAAGAATATATTGGCGGTCAATCAACAACTTAGTCGCCTAGAGCAGCCAACGGCACTGCTGATTCGCAACGGTGACTTTGAAGACCGCAGTGTTCCCTCATTGGTAAACGGTTGGATATTTGACAAGAGTGCGGGCAATCTGGTGACTGTCGGAACCACCCTTGCTCAACAAGGACAACGATACTTGGAACTGCAGCGAACGACCGCTTCGCAAAATATCCTGTGGGTGCGTAGCGAACCGTTTGCGGTACCAACGACGGGTCGCATTGCATTTTCAGTTTGGTTAAGGACGAAAGACGCAGCCCAGGCACCAACAGTACGTTTGGCAATTGAGGGTCGGTATTATGGCCAACCATATTATCGACCGCGGACGATTGGCAGGCTACCGGCAGGTCGGGCGAGTGATCAGCAAGCGGCGGTATTGCATGCGAATTGGACGAAGTATGTGATTGTGGTAGATGATTTACCCGTGCGGGGCTTGACGGATATACGTGTTGGCTTTGATCTGATGTCAGCAGGTCAAGTCGAAATCGATAATTTGCAAGTTTACGATCTGTGGTTTCAACCGCGTGAGTATCGCGAGTTGATGAAAGAGGTTTCGCTAGCGTATTCGTATCAGAAGCAAGGTCGAGTGGCGGATAGTTATCGGTTTCTAAATGCATTTTGGCCGCGATACATTTCTCGCAACACGCCGCCGGGATTCCCAGAGGTCGCCAGACGGTTAGATGACACAATTAATAAAGGACCTGAGACGCCGCCTTGGCCTTCGATGCCAAACGTATTACAGCAGTTTAAAGACTTGCCGCAGAAGCTATTCCCCTTTTAGTGCCGCTGTTAGACCTCAGCGTCGTCTTTGAGTTGCACTTGCAGGGCGCTGAGGATTTGGTTCACCCGCTCATTTTTGCGGCGGACGTTGATGACGTTGTCGAGCACGAATTCTTCTTTCTCGCCGGTTGGGCGAATATAGAGTCGACCTGATTTGAGCAGCATATGTTCAAAGATATCGTTGATTTCCATTTCAAAACGCATGTGGGGTGCGGAGAAACGGCGAGTATGTCTGGGGAGACCATGATAGTGAATGACTTCGTTGGGTCGGATGACCCAATAGTCGAGTAAGCGTGCAAGGTACATCACGATGAAGACAAATCCAAGGAGCGCTGACATCGTCCAGTAGAATGCTTTGTCGGCAACGGGGTTAATGCGATAAATCATATCCCCAAAACTGCCCATGAGTTCGGGTGATTTTACTCCCACGACCATGAGCCCTAAGACGACAGCAAACATGAAGAAGACGACCGCTAGAAATTTGCTTTGCGGAAAGTCAAACGCCATGACGAACAGGTTGAATGTGAAAAGGAGAAGGAAGATCACGGTGACCAAGACGGCCGCTGATCGTTTTACGAGTGCGGGCGACTCGCTGTCGGAGGGAGTTGCGCTATCCGTCTGAGTCTCAGTGGCGGTCGCTGTTGTAGGTTCTTGATAAACACCGTCGGAGAATGAGAGCACTAGGGCAGCGACGATACTAGCGATCAGCGTGGGGTAGAGAAAGATGATTTTGGGGTAATGATAAATCCGTACTTCGTCTTTGATGCGAG
>DTSG01000056.1 GCA_012965455.1 Planctomycetaceae bacterium
AAAAAACAGGTGTTTGATTTTCAAATCCCGCCTTGTTTGGCTTCTTTTTAAATACGGATTGAGGTATCTGAAATTCTCCCGTGTCGTATTGTGCAAGGACAGTCGGAGATTCATCGGAAAGGTCAAACGAACGTGCGACACCTTTTAGTAGTACATCGAAAGCCTGCTGTGTAAATTGGTCAGCGCTATCGAGTGTCTGCTGGCTGTCAAGGCGTCGCCTGAGTGTATCCAATTTGCTTAGTAGAGTACGCCTATCATCCAGTCGCGGTGTTCCGATTGCGAGAGTCATGTCGGACTGGAGATTGCCAGCGCCACTAGGGTCAAATGGGCCCCAGCTAGCGCCGAGTTTATTGGCCGGGTTGAGGCGCGCTGTGTAGTCTGGGTTGCCGACGAATTCGGCTCCCGCGGAACGGGGACCCAGGATGACATTATTAGGAATTCCAGTGGTGGGGTTGATGGTGCCGGCAATACGTGAATAGAGATTCCCCAGATTGGCCTTAGTGGAATTGCCCCCAGAGGCCATATAAGCGGTTGCTGGGCCATGAGATGTCATTCCGTTTTGAAAGCAGCGGACAATCGCTAATTTGTCTGCATGTCTGGCAAGTCCGGAAAAATGACTTCCAAAAGTGACGCCGGGCAACGAGGTCTGTGTTTCACCAAACATCGCACGATAGTCGCTGGGAGACTCCATCTTCGGATCAAATGTCTCATGTTGCGGGGGACCGCCGCCCAAAAAGAGCAGCACAACCGATTTATTGTGAATGACTGAGGGATCGAGAGATCTGGCACGCAGTAGGTCGGTCAGTGCAAGGGATCCAAGACCTAAGGTACCGGCTGTCAGAAAGCTGCGACGGCTGTGTTTATGAGGACGGATGGAAAGCATGATAGGGGGCTCTATAGGAGTTCAGCAATTGGTTGATGATCCGTCACATAATGAGGACGCCCCGTTAAATCCGGCACCGTAGCTGTATTTGGGTTGATACCCATCTTTTTATACAATGTGGCAATTACTTCTCCGAAGTGGGTAGGTCGATCCGCTGGTAACGCTGCGTGTTTGTCAGTTGCACCGATCACTTGCCCAGTGCGGAGACCCCCGCCGGCAAGCAACCCGCCGCCAACCTGAGGCCAATGGTCGCGACCGGCATTTTTGTTGATGCGGGGTGTGCGACCGAATTCTCCCCAAGCCACCACCGACACATCATCCGCCATTCCCCGATTATGCAGATCCTGAATTAATGCGGCAAGCGCTTGGTCAAAATACGGGAGATGCGTATCACGAGCTTCGGAGAAATTGTTGCTATGAAAATCCCAGCGGCCAAAATTCAAAGTAACGACACGGCAGCCAGCTTCGACAAGTCGTCGTGCTAAAAGAAAATGCTGGTTATTGCGTGGTGCACCATCACCGTAGCGTTTCTCGTGACCTTGTCCGTAGAGCTCCAGAGTCGCGGGATCTTCATTGGATAGGTCCAATGCTCGGGCTAGTTTACTAGAGGTGAGGATGCCCAAGGCTTGAGCGGTAATATCTCCGACTTGCTCGAATACGCGGTCCGCATCCATTTTACGTCTAAATTGATCAAACTGGTTCAGTAGTAAAGTGCGATCGGTTAATCGATCTTTGTTGGACCCGTTGAGTACCATGTCACTGCGGGCGGGCCCAGCAGGTCGAAACGCTGCGTGCGAGATCCCTAAGAACCCAGGTAGTCCGGGGGAACCATAGGGTGGATGGCCGGCATTGGGTGCGAGACCAACAAACGCCGGAACAGCGGGACTGGTGGGTCCCTGTAGCTTGGAAATAGTCGACCCCATCGATGGCCAGCCGCCGGTTGGCTCGTTGACTTTGGCGCGGCCAGTGTAACAAATATAGGAATCATGTGCACCGCTGGGCGAACCAACGACGGCGCGGAGGGGAACGCACTTGTCCATAATCTTCGCGAGATGGGGCAGATGCTCGCAAATCTGGATACCGTTGACATTTGTTGAGATCGGCTGGAATTCACCGCGTATTTCTGCCGGCGCGTCAGGCTTAAGGTCATACATGTCCTGATGTGGCGGTGCACCCACCAAATAGATCATGATGATTGCTTTGTTAGATCCGCGTATGCCTGCCTGCGATTCCAATTGCAATAGCTGGCTGAGCGATAACCCCCCCATTCCCAAGGCACCGACCTGCAGGAACCCACGACGGGTCATGCCGTTACATAGTCTGAATTGTTCCGATCCGAGCTGCAGCATAATTTTCTCAAAGGATTACGGTAGAGAAGGTGATTTAATTTTCTATTTAATTATATCGACCCTTTAACAATAGTTGAAACAGGAATGTTGCCTTTGTGGCGTTAAGGATTGCAGAATTTGATGGATTTCGCTTGAAGTACTGCCACTCTGGGGGGGGTGTGACAGCGTATGCCTGCAGCTGTCGGTGTAATCAGGCGATGATTTGCTTAATCGGAGCGACGTGTTCCACTCCAACGAGTCGTTGGTCGAGGCCGTCAAAGAAATAGGACAGGCGATTGGGGTCAAAACCTAGTTGGTTCAGAATGGTTGCATGGAAGTCGCGTACATGGAATCGGTCTTCCACAGCACGGCTCCCTAACTCATCGGTCGTGCCCACGCTGACACCGCCCTTAATTCCGCCGCCGGCCATCCACATTGTAAACCCATAACTATTGTGATCACGGCCCGTGCCTTTGGCATATTCGGCAGTAGGCTGACGGCCGAATTCACCGCCCCAAACGATCAGTGTGTCTTTCAGCATATCACGCTGCTTCAGATCTTTGAGCAGTCCGGCGATCGGCTTGTCGGTTTCGCCGGCGTGTAAATCGTGGTTCGTTTTCAGGTCTCCATGAGCATCCCAGTTGGCATCATTGTGATTGCCGCCCGAATAGATCTGGATGAAACGGACACCGCGCTCGACCAGACGTCTTGCCAACAGGCACTGTCGACCAAAAGTTTTTGATCGAGGATCGTTCAAGCCATAAAGATTATGAGTATCTTCTGTCTCCTGCTCTAGATCCGTGGCTTCAGGCGCAGCGGTTTGCATGCGAAAAGCCAGTTCATAGTTTGCGATGCGGGCGGCGAGCTGGGAATTGGCGGCACGCTGCTTCTGATGGTCTTCGTTGTATGTCTTAATGGATTGCAGGATCTTTTGCTGGACTTCCCGGCTCATTCCAGTAGGAGGTTCGAGGTTAAGAATTGGCGTTCCTTGACTGCGCATGATGGTCGCCTGATAGCTAGCGGGCATGTACCCACAGCTCCAGTTTTTGGCACCGGAGATGGGTCCTCCGCGTGGATCTAACATGACAACAAACCCGGGTAGGTTTTGGTTTTCACTTCCCAGACCATAGGTTACCCACGATCCAAGACAGGGACTGCCACTAAGAATGCGGCCACTATTCATCATCAGCATGGCAGATCCATGAATGGGCGAGTCAGCCGTCATCGAATGGAGAAAGGAGATGTCATCGACCATTTCCGCAGTGTGGGGAAAAAGACTGGAAACCCATTTGCCGCATTCGCCATATTGTTTGAAATCCCAACGGGGCTCGACAATGCGGCCCTGAGTCTTGTGTCCACCACGTCCGAACGTTTTGACGTCAATCGTTTTGTTGTCCATGCCCTTCATGGCTGGTTTGTAATCGAAGGTATCGATGTGACTGGGACCACCATACATATAGAGGAAGATGACCGACTTCGCTTTGGCCGGAAAATGAGGTGTTTTGGGCGCCAGCGGGTTTTCCCACGCCGTTTGGCCATCGGCAGCCACTAGTTGATTTTGTAGAAACCCATCATCGCTGAGCATGGCTGCTAGGCTAGTAGCGGTAAAACCGGCACCGGTTTGCCAGATAAACTCGCGTCGTGTTCGTCCGCAGAAATTCTTAGTCATAATAATGGTCTCGGCCTGTGGGGCTTAATCGGGGAGAAATAATAGATTAGTTAATCAATGTAAAGGAACTCGTTCAGGTTGTAGCTGACAAGGCAGAAGTATTTAAGTGCGTCCCGCTCTGAGACACCCATCTCGATAAGTTGATCAACCAACTGGACACCGCGGTTAATCTCTTCTTCCGTGACACGGCGTTGGGTCACCTGACTTAGTGCGTGTTGAATTTGGTTGGAAAGATTATCGGGCGATTGTTTTCTGAGGAAATCAGCGAAAATACCCGCCTGGCGATTTGTGAAATCGCTGTTGAGTAGGCTCAGTGACTGGGTTGGTTGAGTTGTTGTGAAACGGACAGGACAGGAAGAATCTACATCCGCAAAATCGAAATTGGCCATCAACGGCAGCACGAGTGAGCGTTTGACAAATATGTAAATTGCTCGCCGAGCGCGCTGCTCTTCGTTGGACGAACCCCATCCAGCGCCTGGTCGAGATTGCCCATGCAGTACCTCGGGTGCAATGATCGGATAGAAACTTGGCCCCCCCCATCTGCAGATTCAAAGACTGATTTGCGGCGAGAATCGAATCCCGCAGTTCTTCACTAGTCAGTCGACGAGGATTGAACCGCCAAATCAATTGATTGGTGGGGTCTTTGGATTCTCCCGTTTTGCTGGATTGCGCACTCATTTGATACGTTGTCGAAAGCATGATCAGCTTGTGCATGCGTTTGAGTTTCCAATCACCGTCCATTAGTTCGTTTGCCAAATAATCAAGCAATTCTCGGTTTGAAGGTGCCAATCCCCCAGCCCCGAAGTTGTTGGAAGTTGCGATGATTCCGTGGCCAAAATGGTGTTGCCATAGTCGATTAGCCATGACGCGGGCCGTCAGGGGGTTCTGTTTGCTGGTAATCCATTTGGCAAGTGCCGTTCGGCGACCACTGCTCTGGCCATGAACGGATGGGTGGATGTCGGGTTGCGGAGGTGAAAGAACCGATGGAAAACCGGGTTCCACTTTTTCCGCCTGCACATTGGCATTTCCACGCACCAATATAAAGGTCTCTCGGGGTTTCGGTCCTATCTCCTTAATGACAAGCGTCTTTGCAATCTCGTCTGGACGAGTATCTAGAATAGATTTACGGCGTTTGACGGCGGCTGCATATTTCTCAACAAGTTGTTGGGATAAGCCCTTGCCGACATACTTCTGCGCTATATCGACGCGAACGCCAATCGCTTTGAAATCTTCTTTCTCCGGTGGCGTCATGAGTCCCTGAAGTCGGTTATTAAGGTGGTTGATGGTGCGATCTAATTCACCAAGCTCTTTGTCAAGCTGTTGCCGCATCTGAGACTGCAAGGCCTGATCAGCATTGATGGCGAGCGGTCCGATCGAAGCCGATTGCACTGTGTCATGGCCACGCACACCATACCGTCGGAATCCTGAGAAGAATGCTAAAAATTGGTAGTAGTCTTTCTGAGAGATCGGGTCCAGTTTGTGATCGTGACAGCGAGCACAGTTGATGGTAAGACCTAGGAAAACCTGAGATGTGGTGAGCAGGATGTCGTCCAGATCATCATAAAGAGCCTGCTT
>DTSG01000057.1 GCA_012965455.1 Planctomycetaceae bacterium
AATTGTTTTTGCCGCAAGCCCTCCCGCCGCAGTGTCTCTTCCTCAGTCTCAAGATCATGGATGCTGTGTCCAAGTGCTTCTTCGATGGCTTGAAGGTCCAGCAAGTCGCGTTTGATTCCCGCTGCCGTTGTTGCCTTGTCAGCGATCGCTCGTTCGATATCTTCGAACTGCTCCACTAACTGAGAAGCTTTAGTTTCTAACGCCTGGCAATCGGATTGAACTTGGGCGATTTGCTGCGCAACGTCGCTTTGATGTTGTCGTGAACGCTCTGTCTCACGGCGTGCGTCACTCAGTTGCTGTTTGATGTCAGTGATATCATTATCAAGTATGCCAAGTGAACGCAACGTGGCTTTGTGTTGATCTTCACTTGCTCGCAGAGTCTGCTGAGTGTCAGCCATTCTGCCCTCAACACCGTCCGCGCCGTGAGCCGCTGTTGCTAACTGAATTCGCAAGCGGACAATACGAGCCATGGTTTCATCGTGTCGTTGTAGTTGCTGTTCGTTTGCGGTAACGTGCTGTGCGATTTGCTCGCGGTTATAGCTTGCCAATTCCTCGTGACGTTGAGCTTGTTGTACGAGGGACTCATTTTCCGATTCAAGCAATTGCAGGGATTGATTCCCCTGATCTAGCTGGTTCTGATACTCGGACAGTTCCCCATCAAATCGCTCAATATCATCGTCGAAGGATTGCAGTTCTTTCGAGAGTTGGCGCCACTGGACCAAGCCGATTTGTGTCCGCAATTGTTGCAAGCGATCAGTGAATTCTTTGTAACGTCGAGCCTTCGTTGCTTGATTACGCACTGCCTTCAAGCGGCCTTCAACTTCCTCCACGATGTCGGATAATCTTGTCAGATTTTGGTCGACTCTGCCCAGACGCCGTAGTGCTTCTATCTTTTTAGCTTTAAAGCGACTGATCCCCGCAGCTTCCTCAAATATTTGTCGGCGATCTTTGGCCGACGTTTCGAGCATCCTCGCAACCTTGCCCTGTTCGATAATACTGTAGGCATCCGCACCGATACCGGTTCCACGAATTAAAGTTTTGATATCTTTTAGACGACAGGGCTCGTCGTTTATTAAATACTCACCTTCGCCGCTACGATATACGCGTCGAGTCACCCGTACTTCTGCGGAGTCGAGTGGCAGGATATCATTCGAGTTGTCGAAGATGATCGTCGCTTCGGCAACATTGACTTCACGCCGAGTGCTGCCCACTGGGCACTTGAAAATAACATCCGTCATTTCCTTGCCGCGCAGGCTTTTGGCGCTAGTTGTTCCGAGTACCCACTTTACAGCGTCAACAATATTCGATTTCCCAGATCCATTGGGCCCCACCACCACGGTAATTCCCTCAGGGAATTCAAACCGTGTCTTGTCGGCGAAGCTTTTAAAGCCGGTAAGTTCCAGTGCTTTGAGCATGGGGTGAGTTGCTTTTCGGGTCAGAAACTAAGAAACGGTATGTGTAATCGGAATTAAATATAGAACTAGAAAGTGGGAAGCCACGACTTGGATTTTTCCCAAAAACTTGAATCGGCTTGAGAGCGAACGTCCGAGTCATTGTCAGTTTGCACGCGTTGGGAGTTGCGATCTTGAGTGGTGGATTCGGATTCTCCCAGGCGATTAAAAAACATTTCGGGCATTGGGTTCGACACGGTGATGTCAGATGAATTGGCAGCGTTGCGGTTGTATGACCAAACGGGCCGCGGACGAACACCGATGAGGATGCGGGCATTAATTGCGTTTTGGTTACGAGCTGCCTGTAGGCAATCGACGAGTTCAGAATAGCCGCCGCCAACTTTCGCAATTCCGCGTACCACGTCTTCGAAATTGGTAGTGGTTGTTGCGAAGCGGTCAGGTTTCCCTGCTGTAAAGCAACTGATTTGCAACTTCCCCCCGCCCTCGTTCTTGATCAAGATATGCTTACCCGCATAGATGAGATTCCTCGGGGTCAATGTAATTCCGTTGCCGAAGACCACAATTTCGGCTCGATTCGCCATGGAGACGTGGATCATTGGCGAAGCGGTGGAGGCGACGTGATGGTAGGTAAATCCCGGATAGTGCATTCCGGAAACCAAGGGGGAACCTGGATTGCGTTTCCATAATGCCGTGAAGGCGCCGTAGCGTGTTTCCGCACTGTCGGATTCCATTAATTCAGTAATGCCATCGAGGGCGCTGACGTGGTCCATGCCAGCTAGGGCGGTTAATGCATGCCAACGGAAGGCCATGTGCGTCTCTGCGAGAACAGTGAGGACAGGTGCTGCCGCGGATTCGCCGAGATAGGCTAATGCTTCGGCGGAATAGAATTGCACTTCTGGGTCACTTGACTGGATCCCTATTTGCAGTATCGAAGTCGCATCTTTGCCAATACCTTCGAGTTGCAGCGCAGCCTCGGCGGAGGATGTTGGTTCGAGGAGTTTGGATAACAGCAGTTCCATGCGTTCTCGCTGATCGGCGACGCTTTCGCCCACAACAATACGGTTGATGACGTTCATATATCGCGAGACGTTATTGCGATAACTTGCATGGACCGACAGTTCGATATAATTGTCGCGCTGAGCACTAGCAACGCCGTATTTGTCCCGTTGATGGTACTGCAGAAACCGTTTGTTAATCGAAGAACTGATCCGAGTGCTAGTGCGGACGCTGGCGTGTTTTGATTTTACGACGAGCCCAAGTGGACGGTCCATTTGCGAAATGCCGCCCCCAAGTATCAAGCCTGTGTGTTGGTTATTTGAGTCGTCGTTGCCACGAAATATGGAACGCACCAAGATAGGGCCGTCGGCAAGTGCAGCGACATGACCGCTGTGAACGGCTTGATTTAAAACAGCGATTTCCCGCATTCTTGAACGCAACAACCATCCGTCACGCAGGCTCGTCGTGTTGGAATGTGCTGGTAGCCGGACTTCAATATCAAAATGATCGCCCTTGCGGACTCCAGGCGGCAAGTAACCACGGGCAAGGACTAGAGAAGTGTTGGAAGAATCCAAAAGCTGACTTGGGTTTTCGACCTCATGGGTCAGCATTTCGTCGATTAATAGGGATCGATGAATACCAGTTGGAGGGGCACTGCCACTGTTATTGAGCGAGTTGGCGAGGCCGATACTTTCGACCTTGAGGTAGTTCATCCCAATCGCGACGGAAAGGTCGCCGACGGTTAACACTGTGTTTTTGGGGCTTTCACCGATCAAATTCTGTAGTTGAGTCCTGCCGGGAATCTTGTCGGCTAGGCTACACCCAGAGAATAATGCGATTGGAGCAGTGCAAGCAACCAAGATTACGAATTGTTGAATTCGTTTACTAAGTGTGCATTGAGACGAAATGTAATGAAAACTCATGCGGACGATAACTCCGGTAGACATGCATATATATAAAAATACTATCGGCGCGCAGTTTTTTACTGCTAGCGCACCACGGTCACTGTTAAGCGTTTGATTTAAGCCCGAAAAATAATGGTTTTAACCGTTTTAGGTCAATACCATTGTGCTAGCACGTGGCGTTTCTCAAGGGAGCATCCTGTTTGCGGATACGGAACTTGGAGACTTGGACCCTGAATGGCGAACCCTATGGCGGGTCGTGTCCGCCTGCGGACCAAGGATGGCAGCGACAGATACGCCAGGCACCTTTGAGGCCGCCGCGTAGGGGACCGTATTTTTCAACGGCAAGAATAAAATAACTACTGCATGAAGGATGAAAACGACAGTTTTTCCCAAGCAGGGGACTCAACAGAATTTGATAGAGTCGAACACAGACGATGAGGATCTTACCTAGGCCGCGAAAGCACCATTTAACAAGCTGCTGCAATGCGTTCATGAATTGTTACTGTGGCTAGACAATTGTTGAATTGCTTGGAGAATCAATTGATTGAGTGATGTATCAATTGCCTGGGAATCGCAAGTAGCATCTCGTCGTGGGCGAACGACGATATCAAACCCGCCTTGATGGTGTTGTTGACTGCACCGGAACGCTTCGCGTATACGCCGTTTCCAGCGGTTTCGCACAACAGCGTTGCCAACTTGTTTGGAGATAGACAATCCCAGTCGGGTGTGACCTAAGTCGTTGGTGCAGATGTTTAAGACCAGAGTGCGATCATTACAATGAACCCCACGATCGTATACTCGCTTAAATTCCGCTGGGCCTAACAGTCGCCTAGATTTGGGAAACGCAAGACTCCTTTTCATGTTGTCGCCGTTTTCCCGGCTCGCAATGTTCTTCATGGCGTCTCTACCAGCTGATTTGATTGCGTGGGTTTGGTTGCTGTAATGCGTCAATTTGTTCGACAAGTTCAGCGGGCGGTTCGTCAGGAAGGTGGATTTGCGTAATGACAAACAAATTTCCCGTCCCCGTTTTGTGAGTCACTCCATGTTGTTTTACTCGAAACCGCTTCCCGCTAGGTGTTCCGGCTGGAATTTTAAGCGTGATCGTACTATAGGGCGTCGGGATATCGAGTTCAGTACCTAGTAGTGCTTCGGCCAGCGTCAACGGCATTGTCAATTCGAGATCGTAGCCATTGCGCCGATAGTCTGGATGCGGCGCAACTTTTATTGTCAGCAAGATGTCGCCGTTGGGTCCGCCATTGCTTCCGGGGTACCCTTTTCCTTTGAGGCGTATCTTCTGCCCGCTTTCGATACCAGCAGGAATTGTGACTTGCACGGCAGTCGTGTTTCCGTTGGCCGCGACTGTATTCACCGATGCTTTACCTCCGGTCACAGCCGTAGCGAAGGGGATTTCTAACTTGTCCTCGAGGCTTTGGCCCTTAGTTGGACGTGGACCCTGAGGGCGTCCGCCCGTGTTGAAGAACTGTTCAAAACCGCCACCACCTCCACCGCCAAACAGCGACTCAAGATCAGCACCGGAAAAAGGGTTCCCGCCGCCTCCAAACCCGCCGGGGCCCTGTGCCATATTCTCAAAACCTTCGCCAAACTGATCATATTGCGAGCGTTTGTTATCATCGGAGAGGACATCATAGGCGTGCTGCACTTCTTGGAACTTGGATTTAGCGGTAGCATCATCTGGATTCATATCCGGATGATATTTGCGAGCCAGTTCCCGATATGCTTTTTGAATTTCTGTTTTTTCGGCGCCTCGAGATAGCCCCAATGTTTTGTAGTAATCGTTGCTCATGAATTGTCGTCGTATTGCGGTTGTTCGCGGAGGATAAATATTCGGTTATTCTTGCATTCGCTATTGGGATTGTAGAGGTGCGCCTAGTAAACTGACAAGCCGTAACTGTTTTCGTGTTCGGGAAATGAGCTTTTACCGTTGAGGATTGAGATGAGTCGAGTTTGCACTCTGTATATTGTTGGTCGCGTTCGCATAGCATTTTTGTCGACGGTTGTTATTTCGGGTCTGATTGGGTTTCTGGTCGTGCCGGCTTACGGGCAGGGCGGCGTGATTGATTTCCAGATTGTCGATTCGCAAAGCAAGGAGCAGATTCCGGCGCGTATCCACCTGTGGAATAGCAAGGGTGTGGCAGTGCGAGCAGTCGGGATGCCATTTTTCCATGACCATTTCGTATGTGCTGGTAAAGTGCGTCTACGGCTTAGAGCGGATCGCTATCAATTTGAAATTGAGCGCGGACCGGAATATCGAATTCACCGTGGCTTTTTTACGATGTTGTCTGGTGCAAGGGAGCAGAAGATCATTCCGTTAAAGCGTTTTGTCGATATGAAAAAGGAAGGTTGGTGGTCGGGTGACCTGCATATTCATCGCAAGCTTGAGGATATCGAGCTGCTGATGCAAGCAGAAGATTTACATATCGCTCCGGTTATCACTTGGTGGAACAAGAATAACCTGTGGACGGAAAACCCACTACCGGAGGAATTGTTACATCAATTTGACGGCGATCGGTTCTATCACGTGCTCAGTGGCGAGGACGAACGAGACGGGGGTGCTTTGATTTATCATCACTTGCGCAGTCCCCATAACATTGTCAGTGGTGAAAGGGAGACGCCGTCATCGATGAAGTTCTTGTTGGAAATTCATCAACATGCCGGCGTGCATGTGGATATTGAGAAGCCGTTTTGGTGGGATGTTCCCGTATGGATCGCTAGCGGGATGGTGGATTCCATTGGTATTAACAACAACCACATGCAGCGAGGCAAAATGAACAATACTGAAGCGTGGGGTAAACCGCGCGATAAACAGTTATTCAACGGCAAGGTGGCCAATGGGCAATGGTCACAGCATATTTACTATCAGATACTCAATACGGGACATCGAATCCCACCGTCTGCTGGTAGTGCCTCTGGCGTGCTGCATAGTCCGGTGGGATATAACCGCGTCTACGTATATTGCGGTGAGCAGTTTAGTTGGGACGCGTGGTGGGAGAATCTGAGGGCTGGAAAAGTGGTAGTGACCAATGGCCCGATGTTGCGTCCGCGAGTCAATGGCGAGTTGCCTGGTCATGTCTTTAAGGCTGAGGCAGGCGAAACAGTTACTTTGTCGCCAACACTGAGTTTGGCGTTTCAAGAGAAGGTCGAGTATTTGGAGATTATTAGGGACGGAGTTGTGGTAGAAAATGTGCGTTTGGACGCCTATGCGAAGATGGGTGGGCGGCTGCCGGATGTAGAATTCACCGAGAGTGGCTGGATTATGATTCGCGCCGTCACCAATTATCCAAAATCCTATCGTTTAGCTAGTACGGGGCCGTATTACGTGGAGATAGGCGGCAAACGCCGCATCAGTGAGGCGTCGAGCCAGTTCTTTATTGATTGGCTCAAGGAGCGGCAAGGCAAGATCAAACTGGCCGCGGGAGCCGAGCGAGATGAAGTGATGCAGTACTATGTGGGTGCGCAAGAATATTGGGAATCCGTGCGGCAAGCAGCAACTGTCGACTAACGTTGTTGATTTGTGTTATCATGGAAGCAGCAAAAATACAGTTGTTTGTCAATCAGAAAAGGGGCTTGTAATGGGCTTTCGTAATCGTCGTCAATTTCTAGAAGAATCTATGCTTGCTGCAGCTTCCGCTGCCGCTGTAGGTACGCCGGCTATTTCATATGGCTTTGAAGATCAAAGCAGTAGCCCCAATGAAAAACTAGGCGTTGCTGTCGTCGGCGTCCGCGGTCGTGGCGGTAGTCACATCGGTGCGTTCGCCGGTCGTAAAGATACTGAGATTCTTTACATCTGTGATGCTGATCGAGATGTGGGGGCTCGTCGAGCCGCTGAAGTTGGCAAACGCCAAGGTGGTAATGTCCCGAAATTTGAAGAAGATATTCGAAAAGTACTCGAAGACAATCGTGTCGATATCGTCAGTATTGCTACACCTAACCACTGGCATGCATTGGGTGCAATTTGGTCCATGCAGGCTGGCAAAGATGTTTATGTGGAAAAGCCCGTTAGCCATAACGTAAGCGAAGGTCGTCGCATCGTTGAAGCTGCTCGTAAATATAATCGCATCTGTCAAACGGGTACGCAATCTCGCAGTAACCCCGGCATGATCGAACTCGTGAAGTTTGTCCAAAGCGGCAAAATTGGCGATGTCACGGTCGCGCGTGGACTTTGCTACAAACGTCGTAATTCAATTGGCACCCGAGGTAAATATGCCGCTCCCGCAAGCGTTAACTATGATCTTTGGTTGGGACCCGCACCTAACAAAAATCATGTTTCACGCCCCCAGTTCCATTACGATTGGCACTGGCAATGGGATTACGGAAATGGTGACCTCGGTAACCAAGGCATCCATCAAATGGACATCGCGCGTTGGGGACTAGGTGTTGATCGTTTTGCTGTCTCTACGCTGAGCTACGGTGGCCGTTTTAGTTATGTTGATGCCGGTGACACTGCTAATACGCAAGTTGTCTCTCATGGCTACGGCAAGAAGTCCCTGATTTTTGAAGTGCGTGGACTGGAAACATCGGCCTACAAAGGCGCTAAAATTGGCGTCATCTTTGAAGGTAGCGAAGGTTACGCCGTTTGTCCCTCGTATAATTCCGGTTCCGCTTTCGATAAAGATGGGAATTTGCTTAAGACGTTTTCCGGAAATGGAAACCACTTTGATAACTTTATTCAGGCAGTGCGAGCTCGAGATCATAAAATACTCAATGCGGATATCGAAGAAGGTCACCTGTCCAGTGCGTTATGTCACCTAGGTAACATTTCCCTTCGTACCGGTGGACCTTTGAACATTGAAAAAGCTGAGAAGAGTCTCAAGGCGCATCGTTCGCAAGATGATGTACAGGATACGTTTAATCGTACCTTGGCTCATGCTAAATCCAATAAGTCCGATTTCGCAACCACTCCCTTCCAATTCGGGTCATTGTTGGAAATCAATCCTGAAGACGAGTCGATCGTCGGTAATGAAACTGCCAGCTATCAACTCTCAAGAGAATATCGTAAGCCGTTTGAAGTACCCGCGGCAGGGCAGGTCTAGAGTCCGGCTTGTGAAAGCAATCGCCAAATTTGGCGATTGTCTAAGTGTTCAACCGCCGATTATTCGCACAGCGGATAGTCGGCGGTTTTATTGTCTGTCACGGTGCCTAAAACATTACCGCATTGAAGAAAGGGATTGCCTTGCCGCTTGAATTGTTAGGGGACATCAAGATTCTGTATGAAGAAGGCCCGTGTATGCTGGTGTACAAACCGGGGGGTTTATTGACCCAAGCGCCACCACACATCGAGAGTTTAGAATTAAAAATGAAGCGGTATCTCCGAGAGCGTGACAGTAAGTCCGGTAAAGTCTATTTAGGTGTTCCTCATCGATTGGATCGTCCTGTCTCGGGAGTGATGGTATTGGCGCTGCATCAACGCGCTGCCAAACGAATTTCGGACCAATTCCAACGTCGCGACGTGCACAAGACATACTGGGCCTGCGTGCAGGGAGTTGCGTTGCCGGAACAGGGCACTTGGGTCGACTTTATGCGGAAGGTACCCGGTGAAGCTCGCAGTGAAATATGCGACGAAACGGCGGACGGAGCAAAACGGGCAGTGCTGCATTATCGAGTGCTACAACAGCGAGCGGAAAAAAGTTGGCTCGAAATCGAACTCGAAACGGGGCGTACGCACCAAATCCGGTTGCAGTGTGGATCTCGTGAGTTGCCGATTGTCGGTGATCAGTTGTATGGCTCAGATCAACCATTTGGCGAACATCACGAAGATGAAAGGCGCAGATGCATTGCTTTACATGCTCGTCATTTGCATTTGCGGCACCCCATGCTAGACAAATACATCGAACAGACTGCGGAATTGCCCTCGAGTTGGGCGGCGGCTCGGATTTCGTTGGTGGATTGAATAATTATGGCCAGAAAATAGGTTGCGTCGACGCCCCAGCAACGGTTTTCATAACAGTACATTCACAATATAATACGCGCTGCATTTGATGATAGTATGTAGTGCGTTCAAACGCTTCTTTCGGACAAAAAATCAATGGCTCAGAGTCTAAAAATAGGTGCAGTTTCATACCTGAACACCAAACCACTTGTGTATGGTTTACAGCAGCGGTTACCAGACGCCGAGATAACGTTTGATTTGCCAGGCCGGCTCGCGGACGATTTGGCTCGAGGTGAACTCGATATTGCGTTGATTCCAACCGTCGAAACGTTTGATTCCCCAGGATACCAAGTTTTGTCGGATGCTTGCATCGCCTGTCGCGGACCGGTCCATAGTGTTTCGCTTGTCAGTCGTTGTGCTTCTGGTGAAATTCGCACTCTCGCGCTCGATGAAGGTTCGCGTACTAGTGTGGCATTGGTGCAAGTCCTGCTTAAAAAGCGCCTGGGTATTAGACCTGAGTTACAGGGCTTTCCTATCGGGCAGTCACTACAGAATTGTGAAGCAGATGCCGTCTTGATTATCGGTGACCGCGCCATGCACGTACCAGCGGATGAGTATGAAGAAATTTGGGATCTTGGTGAACACTGGGTCGATTGGACTGGGTTGCCATTTGTGTTTGCCATGTGGACGGCACGTGCTGGGATTGAACAGGATCTGTCTGAGGTTGAACGGGCGCTTTCCGCAGCGCGTGATGATGGTCTGGCTAATTTAGAAAACATTGCTGCCACGAACGCAGACGATCTCGGACTGTCGGCCGAACAATGCCTGACATATCTGAGAGACCATTTGCATTTTTACTTAGGCGATGCCGAACGACAGTCAATGGATTTGTTTCGCGGCTATGTCGGCGAGCTGTTTCCCACCGCCAAATCGATCGAGTCTATATAGAGAACTATTATGAGTGACATTCAAACGATTCTAGATAAAGCGGTATCCGGGGACCGTATTTCACTGCAAGAGGGCATCTCGCTAATGCACTCGCATGACCTCGATGCAATTGGGCGTGCTGCCAACAGCGTGACGCAGCGCATGCACCCAGAGTCCTACCGAACCTATAACATTGATCGAAATATAAACTACTCGAATATCTGTACGGCCGTCTGCGATTTTTGTGCGTTTTATCGCAGTCCCGGTAGTGCTGAAGGTTGGGTACTCGAGCGGGAAGAGCTGTTAGCTAAAGTCGAAGAAATGGTTCAGCTTGGCGGTGACCAAATTCTGCTGCAAGGCGGACTGCATCATGAATATAAACTCGATTGGTATGAACAGCTGTTACGAGATATTCATCAACGCTGCCCCAGTATTAATATTCATGGATTCAGCCCACCTGAATTACATCATTTTACAAAACTTAATAATCTGTCGCTCACTGAAGTGTTGACGAGGTTACGGGCTGCTGGACTGGGGAGCATCCCTGGGGGTGGCGCCGAGATTCTAGTAGATCGCGTACGGGATGAAATGACCCGCGGTAAAGTCAACTCAGATGATTGGCTCGATGTGATGCGGCAATGGCACAAGATGGATGGCATTAGCACGGCGACGATGATGTACGGGCACGTCGAGACACTTGAGGAACGTGTCGTGCACATGGATCGAGTAAGGCAACTGCAGGATGAAACCAATGGCTTCACGGCGTTTATATCTTGGACGTTTCAACCAGATAACACGCCGTTAGCGCACATTTCTCCCGTGGGAGCTTTTGAATATCTCAGGGTCCAAGCGATTTCGCGATTGTTCTTGGACAATATTCCGAATATCCAATCGAGTTGGGTTACTCAGGGACGGAAAATTGGCCAATTGGCTATGCTTTATGGTGCCAATGATATGGGAAGCTTGATGATCGAGGAAAACGTAGTGTCCGAGGCGGGCACCGTTCATTACCTCACGTTAGATCAGATTCGCGAAGCGATCGAAGAACTTGGTTTTGAGCCGCGACAACGTAACGTGCGGTATGAACTTTTTGACGATGAATATGAACAAACGGCGGTGGCAGCCAATCGGGCTTGGTTGGATCAGCGATCGCAATCTGAAAAAGCTGTTTATCAGCTAAACTAAGGCGGGACTGCTGGTATATCTAGATCGTCCTGCGGCGACTGTCCCTGCTCAGCGGTCAAACTTCAAAGTGGATTTGTGAAACCAGAGGTGTTAACAGTGATTGTTGTTGAAAAACTAGAAAAGACATATCCGGATCTGCAGCGAGGTGCAGTATGTGCTGTCGGTGGAATCAGCTTTGTGGCCTCTGCCGGACAGGTGTTTGGATTGCTGGGGCCCAATGGAGCAGGCAAAACTACCGTGTTGCGGATGCTGTCTACGATGCTTAAGCCAACGGGGGGAACTGCGACAGTCGCTGGCTATGACGTGGAAACTCAAGCCGAAGATGTTCGCCGTCAAATTGGTTTTGTGTCAGCCAACACTGCTAATTACGATCGCATGTCCGCTTTTGAAATGGTGGAGTTCTTTGGCCAATTACATGGCTTATCGAAAGACGAATTAACCGAGCGTAGTGAAGTTGTCTTCGCACAACTACAAATGAACGATTTTCGAGATACGACTTGCGGGAAAATGTCGACCGGCATGAAACAGAAAGTCTCGATTGCACGCGCTATCATTCATGATCCTCCGGTTTTGATTTTCGATGAAGCAACCGTTGGCCTCGATGTGTTGGTAGGTCGTTCTCTGCAAAACACCGTGCTGCAGTTTAAAGATCAAGGTAAATGCATTATCTATTCGACACATCATATGCATGAAGCGGAAAGAGTTTGCGATCATCTGGCGATTATGTACAACGGGGATATCTTAGCTGAGGGGAGCCAGCGAGAGTTGTGTGAACAACACGGTCAACATAGCCTCGAAGAACTATTTTTTGCTTTGATTGACCAACATGACGACCAAGAAGGTAGCGATGGGTTAGTTGCTGAAGGCGTAATCGCTGCGGAGCAGCAACTATGAACTGGACGAACGTAAAACGAATATTCAATCGCGAAATGCGCGACCAGTTACGGGATCGCCGCACGCTATTTACGACGTTGATCTTGCCGCTGATGATGTACCCCATCTTAGGTCTGTTAATGCTGCAGGTCGCCCAGTTTGTAAGTGAGACGGCAAGCAAGGTGCAGGTTATTGGTGCGGATTCGATAGGCGAACTACCAGAGCTGTTCGTTGATAATAAATTCTCGAGTAACCATGCTCCGGCCGAGGGTAAACTACTAGATTTGGAATTTGCTCCAGGTAACGAGCAGTCGACAGCGGAGCTAGTTTATGAGCATGCAAAAGACTTAGTGGATGCCGATGAGTTCGACGCAGTCGTTGTATTTCCTGCGGACTTGCAGGCATACATCTTGGCGCTGCGTAACGAAGTGGTGACGGTAAGAGAAAATGATATATCGGCTGTTGAAGATGTGGAACAAGTTGGCGGCGCACTCAAGTCGGATGGAGCTGTGTTGCCACAGGGACCACAAATTGTTTTCAATTCAGTGGATGATAAATCAAGAATTGCTCGCAAACGGATAGCTAATGTGCTTGAAAGTTGGCAAACAAGTATCAAACAAACGCTTTTTCAAGCGGGTAATATTCCGCTGAAGATTGCCGACCCGATTGCAATTGTCGACCGCGATACTGCTCCGGAAGAAAGTCGCACCGCCGCGCTCTGGGCGAGTATTATTCCCATGTTGCTATTGATTTGGACTCTGTCCGGGGCATTCTATCCCGCTGTCGATCTTTGTGCGGGAGAAAAAGAACGGGGAACGTTAGAAACGCTGCTGTGTGGTCCCGCAAAACGTATCGAAATTGTTGCCGGTAAACTCCTGACCATTATGACTTTCAGTTTCTTTACATCGTTTTTCAACTTAGTCAGCATAGCCTTTACCGGTGTTTTTATGATTGGCAGAATGATGCCTGAAGGCAGTCCGCTGCATGAGCAATTAGGGTCCGTTCCTGGTTGGAGTATTCTTTGGAGCTTAGTGGTGCTCGTACCGCTAGTTGCGATGTTCAGTGCACTGGCTCTCTCAGCAGCTACGTTCGCTCGTAGTAGCAAAGAAGGGCAGTATTACATGATGCCGCTGTTGATTCTGTGCTTGCCGTTGATGATGATTAGCATGATACCCAGTGTCGAATTAAATTTAGGGACCAGCTTAATCCCCGTGGCAGGAGCGGCGCTGCTGTTGCGGAATTTGATTGAATCGCAATTTAGTGTAGCTATTCGATTTGCATTTCCGGTGGTGGCGAGTAGCATGTTCTGTTGTTACTTAGCGCTCCGCTGGGCAACCGCACAGTTTAATAGTGAAAGCGTGTTGTTTCGGGAGAGTGAAAAATGGGATTTTAAACTGTGGCTGTTGCAGTTGCTGAAAACTCCCCGCGCTGCCCCCACTGCCGGCATGGCAATTTGCTTTGCGATATTTGTATTGATTTTACGATTCTTTGCGAACTTCCTCGCGCCCGAGGCGACGAATTGGCAAGGTTTTCTGTTGAACAATAGTGTCGCTTTAATACTGACGGTCGGTGTGCCAGCTATCTTGGCCGCCGTGTTTCTGACGACTAATTTATGGGACACGTTCAACATTCGCAGGGTATCGTTTCCAGTGTTGGTAATTGCATTGTTGTTGCCATTTTCACTACAACCGATTATCAGTTGGTTTGGTGTGGTGATAGCAGAAATATATCCGATTAGCCCAAGTATGTTGGCTGGCTTGGAAGGCTTGGAAAAAATGTTCGACGCCGCTCCGTGGTGGTGGATGCTGTTGGCGATAGCGGCAGTGCCAGCAGTGTTTGAAGAATTGGCATTTCGAGGGTTTATGCTTTCTGGGCTCAGATCGGAAACCAAAGACTGGACAGCGATCTTCATTACAGCCGCCTTTTTTGGGATCACTCATGGGATTCTTCAGCAATCTTTAAATGCCGGAATGATCGGGGTTTTACTAGGGTATGTGGCAGTCCGCACGAATAGCATTATTCCGACAATGATCATTCACTTTATGCATAATGGATTGGTGGTTGTTCTCAGTAAATTTTCCGCTAGCCAAGAATGGCTGCAGACACTGCAGGTTGAATATGCTGAGATTGGGACCATTTACAGTCCGCTGGTGACCGTTGTTGCCACGGTCGTTACCTTGGCCTTGTTGTTCACGCTTCACCGCCTAACGGTTGCTCAACCTTCATTAACGGATACCGCATAAATGTCAGTCTATCGCGCTCGCTGGGTGCTGCCGATATCTACGCCTCCCATGGAAAACGGCTGGGTTAGTTGTCATCAGGGCGTGATTACATCCCTTGGGCAGGGCAGCGTGGCAGAGGAGACAATTGACCTAGGGAATGTTGCGATCATTCCATGTTTGATTAATGCACATACGCATCTTGAATTTAGCAATCTTGATTCACCGATAGGCACTGGCGACGGGAGTTTCGCTGACTGGATTCAGGCGGTGCTGGATTATCGCGCCAGTTCAGAGATTGGTGCAGGCGTGATCGCCTCGGGATTGGAACAATCTATCGAGTCCGGTGTTGGCGCGATTGGTGAAATCGCGACCGTAGCGGCGGCTAGTGAATTGGAGAGCGAATACCAAGAGAGTGTCGGGGAATTGATAGCGTATCGCGAGTTTATCGGATTATCTGAGAGCAGGGTGGCCGAATTGTTGCAACAAGCCGAAGCGCACATCAATGCGGCTAAGAAAAAAAAATGGCAAGCTGGTTTAAGCCCACATGCACCTTACACCGTTCACGGAGATTTACTTTCAGGTTTGTGTTCTCTGAGTGCTGTACATCAGGTTCCGCTGGCGATGCACTTGGCGGAGACCTTGGAAGAGATTGAACTGCTTGAAGTGTCAACAGGCCCGTTGCGGGAATTGTTGGATCGGCTAAATGTTTGGGACGCTGCCGGGATTCAGTCCCCCGGGTCGATACAAGCCTACTTAGAGGAGTTGAATAAATGCTGGCGCGCCTCGGTCATCCATGGCAACTATCTAGACGTAGACCATCGAAGGTTCATTGGGCACCACCGCGATGTGATGTCGGTAGTGTTTTGTCCACGAACACACGCCTATTTTGGGCACTCAGAGTATCCACTTGAACAGATGCTAGCTGCCAACGTACGCCTTGCCCTCGGAACGGATTCACGAGCATCGAATCCTGATTTGTCAATGATCGCCGAACTTGGTTTTGTGGCCGCGGAATTTCCTAACGTTTCAGCAGAACAACTATTGCTTTCAGCAACCCATGCTGGTGCTTATGCATTGGGACTGGAAAAGATTGTGGGAGCAATTGCTGCGGGTGCTAGTTCACGCTTGTTAGTAGTACCGTGTGACGATGCTACGCTGGACAATGTTCATCAACAGGTGCTTGAAAACCTACATGAGTTTTCCCATTTGCAATGCGAGCAAATGTAAGCATTTGGCTGGGTTGAGTCTGCCCGCAATTTAGAGTCGGCAGTTGTTGATCGGAGTTTCGAGGATTGCCGATGCTTGTATTTCTTCCAATTGATCCATTACGGAAGTGATGTCACTACTCTTCACCATCACCCGAACCGCACTCCATTGTTGGTCATCCAGTGGAGTGATGGTGGGGGACTTGAATCCAGGTGTGATTTTCAGGGCTGCCTCGAGATTGTCTTGTGGGATGTTGTATTCCAATAGTGAATAGCCTCGAGCAATGACGACGCCTTCAAGGCGACGAATGACACGTTGTGCCATTTCACTGTGTCGCTGTTGCTTGTTCTGAATAAGCACCGTCTCGTATTGACCGATTTCGTACGCGATTTTTAAGCGATTGGCCGCGAGTGTACTTCCGGTTTCGACGAGGTCAACGATGACGTCGGCGATGCCCAAGGTGATCATGATTTCTACGCTACCACTTAGCGGAACGAGATGAGCTGTGGCGTTATGTTCTGCTAGAAAGTTTTTGGTTACGTTTGCGAAACTTGTAGCAATTCGTTTGCCATCAAGTTGATGCGGATCGTTGAACTCGAGGTCATCGGGTACACAGATAGCGAGTCGGCATTTGCCAACGTTTAGTGACAAGCGTGTATCGACATCTACATTCGCTTCGGCAACTAAATCAGCTCCTGTAATACCCATGTCGATAGCGCCCTCGGCGCACAATACAGGGATGTCATCCGCCCGCAGGAAAATGATGTCGATAGGCAGGTCTCGAACCTTAGCGAACAAGGATCGATTCTGACGTCGAAAGCGAATGCCCGCTTCTTTGAGCAATTCGATGGCGAGGTCCGATAAACGGCCTTTGCTAGGTAATCCGATGCGTATGTTGTGATCAGGCGTAGTCATGAATTTGTTGTGATTTTATGAGTCGTGGTTGTTAGTCGTTGGTGCGTGCCGCTTTTTCTTCGAGTCCCGAAACTCCAAAGCGACGTCCTAATTCGGCTTCGATTTCCTGTATGTGTATTTCTTGGTGTCCTAGGAGTACCATGAGGTGGAACAATAGATCGGCGGCTTCGTGAATAAGGTGGTCGCGTCCACTTGCTCCATCTTCAGTGGCCGCTGCGATTACTTCTTGGGCTTCCTCAATAATTTTTTCACTAATACGTGGGACGCCCCCTGCAAACAATTGCGTTGTGTAGGAGTTTTCGGGGAGCGTTTGGCGGCGATCCTCGATTACGTCCATCAATTGATGCAATATGTTGGGCGGGGGGTTCAAGTTTGAGTTCCCCTTTACAGGAGTTGAAATTCATACAACGATGATGGCACGATTGCCGATACAGGTTTTATCCTAGACAGAGTAGGCAAAACTGGCAATTGCTGGTTAATGACTAGCGAGCAATGTAAAGCAAATCCACGTACTCAACGGTGAGTTATAGCGATTATGACGGAACAAAACATACAACCGGACCCAGCGACGCCCGAGTCTTCGGTGCCCCTAGGTCCAGCTGAACCTATCCCAGCGGTAAATGCTGCCTGTTGGTTTTTGACAGGTCCAACAGCGAGTGGGAAATCTACGACGGCTGTGGCGCTAGCGCAAAAGATTGACGCTGAAATTATTTCGTTAGATTCCATGACGATCTACCGCGAAATGGATATCGGCACAGCAAAGCCTGCACTTAGTGATCGTGTCGTCGCGCGGTTGTGTTGCTGAAATTTTAGGGCGTGGCAAAGTCCCTTTGTTCGTAGGTGGCACTCCGATGTATCTAAAGGTGTTGCTGCGAGGGATGTTTGTCGGACCACCAGCTGATTGGGAATTTCGCGCGGAGGTTCAAGAGCAGATTGATTTACATGGAAACGAATTGGTTCATCAACAGCTTGAGCGAGTAGATCCCTTGTCGGCTCATAAACTACATCCCAACGATATTAGGAGGGTTATTAGAGCCCTCGAAGTGTTTCATCTAACGGGTGTACCGATAAGCCACCAGCAGCAACAATTTGAAGACCAAGGTGCTTCCGGCAGGCAGAATGTATTTGTATTGTCTTGGCCACGTAAACTGCTTCATCAGCGGATCGAGCAGCGTGTTGAGCAGATGTTTGAGAATGGTTTTGTGGCAGAGGTTGAGGCTCTAGTTGCGAAACACGGTTCGCTCGGACGAACAGCAGCGCAGGCCGTAGGGTATCAAGAGGCATTGGCACTGCTACATGAAGAGTGTTC
>DTSG01000058.1 GCA_012965455.1 Planctomycetaceae bacterium
CAATGGGATGGCTTGCTTTGTCATAAATTGCCGTAACTGCCGCAGCGATTGCTCCCAAAACCGAAAAACCCATTAGTACGTTCCAGATCAGTAAGCTTTTACCTTGAGGTTTTTCTGCCCCCAGGATTTTAGTACTATTCATCATTAACATGAACGTCGTGTAGGCAATTGGCAGCAACATCATGCCAAACGCGGATACTAAAATAGCGAGCCACATTTTGGCATCGCCGTCCCACACAAGCCACCAGGAAGCACCAACGGCCCCTGCTATCAAACACCCAATGACGTGTTGGCGACCACCTTGTTTTTTGCCAAGCAGTTCACAGAATGCGTAGCCGTTGATTAACATCAGAATGATAATGGATGAAAACCCCATACCGAGAACACCGATGCCAAATACTAAATTCGCTTGCCGTTCACCGAGTAGGGGGGCGAGTGATTTAGAAAGTTGAAAAGCATTGCGTTTTACCAGCGAGGCAGCAATTCGTTTTTCTGCATTGGGTAAGCCAGCAATCATCACTTCTTTTTCTTCGAGGGTAAGTTCTTTCGTTGTTTCATCAAGTGCTTCAAGACGTGCGATGAGTGATTCACTGGCTTTGCCATATAGTGGGCTTTGTTTCATGACGGCAATATCACCACTGCCCAATTGTTCATCCATTTCACCATGGAACATCGAACCGGCAGCAATAACGACACAACTGGTGACAAGAACATAAGGGATGGCCATGCCCGTAGAGAGATCGAATTTTGCTAGGCCACGGAATGTTTTACCCCAACCGCGTGATAACATCGAGTAGGGAAGTAAGAACGTCATATTGATGCCGACCGCGGTCGCGGCTGCGCCAATCATCACATCCCGTTGTGATTGCACAACTTTTTCACTCCAAAACTGCCCAACGTCAGGCGCGAGTTTGTCAACAAACCCCGCAATCCGCCCCGCCGGCTGAGTCCATTGGCTGAGGTCGGGAATGAAACCATTTAGTATCGAACCCCAATCCAATGCTCCGCTGGTACCCAAAATAGTAACCACACCAAAAAAGGCGAGGACCACGACGGCGACCATTATTTTCAGTGTCCAGTCAAACGCCTTGGCCGCAAGTCCTGGCTGACTACTTAAATAAACCATCCCGCCAGCGATCACGAGCAACACCAGCGAGATGCCAATTTTATAGCCATACATTTTGTCACCGGCAGCAACAGCATCCTTATATTGATCCGAGTTACCAAAACCGATGAGGTTCTTTTCAAGTGCCTCAAAGCAAAGCGCAAATTGAGGCATACACCAGATCATATTGGCAGTGATGGTTGCGAGCAGCCAACCCCAACCCAGTGCCGGATTGATATGTTCATTGATCAAAGGAAAGGGACGCTTACCGGTCGATAACGTGACGTAGCTGATGGCGCTGAGCATAATCACGCCCATGATGATTGCCATGAGCTGCAGCCACAGCATGTCGGTTCCGCCTAAGACGCCCAAGAACAGAGCACCCGAAAGTGAGCCGCCGCCAAGCGTAATAGCGCTTTGCAACCAACCTGGTCCAGACAACTTTGTGTAAGCACCAATTGTGGCACCGAGTCCTTTTTCTTTCGCTGCCAGAATCATCTCGCGGTTACGTTGAATCTGTTGGTCGTTATCAGACATTGTTAGTTTCCCTATTGGGTTTTAATAAAAATGAATTAATTTACACACTAGTGATACTTTGATCACAAAATAATTGCATCTACAAGTTTATAAGCCGTTGGCTGCTAAGTAGCGTTCCGCATCGAGCGCCGCAGAACATCCTGTGCCGGCGGCAGTGACCGCTTGGCGATAGTAGTCATCCGCCACATCCCCAGCAGCAAACACTCCAGGGACACTGGTACTCGTACGATGGCTTTCCGTCCAAGTCACGTATCCTTTTTCGTTGATGTCCAGCGCGCCGTCTAGGAACGGTGTGTTGGGCGTGTGCCCGATGGCAACAAAGAAGCCGGTCGCCGCCACTTCGGTAATGGTGTCATCTAGGGTGCTTTGTAATTTAGCGCCGGTAACCCCCGTTTCATCATTACCGAGGACCTCAATACACTGCGAATTCCAAATGACTTCTATTTTAGGATTATCCAGCGCACGCTGGGCCATGATCTTGGATGCTCGCAATTCGTCACGACGGTGAACCAACATGACTTTGGTGGCGAATTTGGAGAGATAATCGGCTTCTTCAACAGCAGAGTCTCCGCCGCCAATCACAATCACGGGCTGATCTCGAAAACGAGGTAACGCTCCGTCACAAACGGCACACGCGCTGACACCGCGGTTTTTGAAATTATGTTCGGATTCGAGGCCCAGATAGTTTGCACTTGCGCCGGTGGCGATAATCACCGTATGCGCTGCGGTGACTTCACCACTGAGAGCGGTCAATTTGAACGGTCGTACATCGAAATCGACTTCGACAATATCGTCGGTGATGACACGTGTGCCGAAATTTAATGCCTGTTGTTTCATGAGTTCCATCAACTCTGGCCCACTGACACCTTCCTTCATGTGTGGTGCCATATATTGACGGCGAGATTTTTCGATGGAACTATCAAGATAAACTTCGAGATCGCCAGCGGGAAAACCGGGGTAGTTCTCGACTTCGGTTGTCAAAGCGAGTTGCCCCAGCGGCAGTGTGCCAGCTTGGCGATTCTCCTCAGTAATTGCTCCTTCGAAAACTAACGGGTTGAGGCTTGCTCGGGAAGCATAAATTGCTGCCGTCCAGCCAGACGGACCACTTCCAATGATGACTACATGTTCGACCACGGTAACTATTCTTTCTCTAGCGATGCAGTGTTACTGCATAAGATGATTATATTAAAGCCGTTATTATACGAGTTTTATGTGTGTTGGGTGAAGTACAGCAACGGGTACAGTTGCCTAGTTTCTGGTAATATTGGTACTGTTATTAATGTAAAAACGTCGCCGGTTAACCAGCGTTTTATCAATCGCGATATTCTGCTGCCGCACAACGTGTTTGACAGTCCAGCGATTTTATACTCGAAAACTTCTAGGTATTTGTAATACACCATGACTACGCTGCTGATTGCATTTGGATCGTTTGTTGGTTTTATCATTGCCTACCACACCTACGGGCGTTGGATTTCCAATAAAATCTTCGGTCTATCAGCCCGTGCGATGATGCCTAGCGAAGCATTACGCGATGATGTGGATTTCATACCCACTAAAAAAGAGGTTATCTTTGGGCATCACTTTACAAGTATTGCCGGTACTGGGCCGATTGTGGGACCGGCGATTGCAGTGTTTTGGGGTTGGTTGCCAGCACTGATCTGGGTGATCTTTGGTTCTATATTTATTGGTGCGGTACACGATTTTGGTGCACTGGTAGTGTCGTTGCGTAACGACGGGCAAACGGTCGGTGAAATTGCGGGGCGGTTGATTAGTCGCCGGACAAAGTTGCTGTTCCTGTTGATTCTGTTTTTTGCCCTGACCATCGTCTTGGCAATTTTCGGTCTCGTGATCGCTTCGATATTCAAGATTTATCCAGAGTCGGTGCTGTCGGTGTGGATTGAAATTCCTATCGCGGTTGCTATCGGTTTTTGGGTTTATCGCAAAGGTGGTGGGCTGCTGTTGCCATCGTTGTTGGCACTTGGCTTACTTTACGTTGGCGTCTATGTCGGAGTTTACTATCTGCCGATAACACTGCCGGTGAGCAACCCGGTCGTCGTGTGGACACTGGCGCTGATGACCTATTGCTTTATTGCATCCGTGCTGCCAGTTTGGACGCTCTTGCAACCACGTGACTTTATCAATAGTCATCAACTTATTGTGGCGTTAGGGTTGTTGGTGTTGGGATTGGCAGTAGCGGGTTTCACGGGTGCCACGGATTTACAAGCGAGCGCTCCGGCGATCGCAAAAATCGCTCCGGCAGGTGCTCCGCCGATCATGCCATTTCTGTTTATTACGATTGCCTGCGGTGCAGTTAGCGGTTTTCATTGTGTAGTAAGTAGCGGTACTACCAGTAAACAAATCAGCTGTGAAACCGATGCTCAGTATGTCGGTTATGGAGCCATGCTGTTGGAAGGTGCTCTGGCGGTCATCGTCATTCTTGCTTGTTGTGCAGGGTTAGGTATGGGCGTTGTCGGTGAGGGTGGCGAAGTACTAAAACATTTAGACGCCTGGCATACTAAATATGACCCAGACACAGGGTGGGCGGCGTTTGGGCTATCCCAAAAAGTGGGCGCGTTTGTTGAAGGCGGTGCCAACTTTATCAATGCCTTAGGCATTCCGATCGAATTGGCCACAGGGATTATTGCCGTGCTCGTTGCCAGTTTTGCCGCAACGACACTTGATACAGCCACGCGACTGCAACGCTATGTCGTGCAAGAACTGGGGCAAACGCTCAATATAAAGCCCTTGACCAACAAATACACGGCGACACTGATTGCTGTTTCACTAGGTGCTGCGATGGCCATGATCCCTGCCCCTGGAAAAGTGATGGGCACTGGCGGGCTGATTTTGTGGCCCTTGTTTGGTGCGACCAATCAACTGCTAGCAGGTCTGGCCTTAATGGTTATCTTCTTTTACCTCTGGCGGCGTAAAGTTAATGTGTGGTTTGTGGCGATTCCGATGGTGATCATGCTGATCATGCCAGCTTGGGCGCTGCTGTGGCAATTGTTCAATCAAGATTCGGGTTGGGCCCATCCGCTGCTAGCAATGGTCCGCGGTGACGCCGAGTGGGTTTGGGATCACAAACACTTGTTGTTGACGATTGGACTCGCAACGTTGTTGTTGCAGATTTGGGTTGTCATTGAAGGCGTGCTGTTAATTCCAAAGTCCCGCGGTGTGCTGGAAGAGTTACTCGAGCGCAAATAATGCGCTCGTTGGCAGCGGGGTCCAGTTTTCTCTATTTTATCGTTCCAACCCCTGGCAACGTTTATGAGTCGCTGGCGATTTCGACTGCTTTATGGTTGTCGACGCAACCGAGGTGGACGGCGATTGCTTCATGACTGTCGAAAACCATATCGAGCGGAGTGTTACTAGCGTGTCCGGTCGAGATCATCTCGCCAACTTGGATTGTTCCTAGGTCGACATCATCTAATGTCAGCATCACCGTGCCGCGGACTTGGTCGGCTGGCAGAACTTCTAGTTCATCGTAATGAAACTGCGTCAGCCGCTTTTCCCAAGCTTTTACAAATGAGGCTGGCAAGGCCAGATTAATGACTGCTTGACGTTGGTCGATGGAAATTTCCCACCGACATTGCACAATGTCGCTGCTGAGTATGTCTTGGAATTCACTTTCGATTTCGTTTAATTCGTGCAACCATTGATTTAACGAAAGTTCGACTGGACAGACCGGTCGCCAAGTGTCCGCGAGGACAGTGGTGATTTCATCAACGACTGCCTGCAGCAATTCCGTTTCAACAGAGGTTACCGGTCGATCTAATGGTTTCCAATCGACACT
>DTSG01000059.1:0-11415 GCA_012965455.1 Planctomycetaceae bacterium
CCGTATCAAACGACGATGATAAATTCATTTGAGCGGCAGCGGAGTCGGTAAGAAAACCAGCCAATTGTGTGGTGGTATCTTCATAAGCAAACTGCTTCGCTGTATCAGATCCCTCTTTGGCTGTAATGCCAAAATCGAGATAAACAGATTGACGCGTTTGATCAATGTTAAATCCGACAGTAATCGATTCAAGCTCGTTGATCATTTTTTCGACGTCTTTCATGCCTTGTTGAGCAATCGCTCGACGTGCTTCAAAGGCGTCTTCCGTTTCATTTGGCAATGGCTGTTGAATCGACTGTTGCATGCCAACTTCGATCTGACTCATCATCAATTGCTTGAATACTTCAGGAATTGCATCGATGTTACCTTGAATGGCAACGTCATATTGCTTATCCAAGCCGCCTAGCAATGCAACTGGGTCAGCCGGTGGGGTGGCAAGAGCTTCTTTGGTATTGGAAACAAATGCCCAGCCGGTACCTTGTTTGATATAAATAGGTGTTCCGCCAGCATCAATCTTGGTTAAGCCTTCAGGTGTCGATTCAGCAATAATTCCGAAGCCTGCAAGAACCTGCAAAATTTGATCGGCATTATTCGTTGGAAGAAAGGCCAGCAGTTTATAGCCCAATATTCCATCTGGCTGGACGATCACACCAATTGGCTTGGTAGTGTCCAACATTTCAGCAAATCCCGCTCCCTGTAGTTCCACAAGTTGAGCGGTTCCCGGAGGACCCACGAGATCAAGCAAATAAACGAGATCTTTTGATAAGTCGTTGTAATTATTAATTGCTACAATCGCCATCGGTTTTTCAGCAGCAGTCTGAGCGTCAACTTGCATTTGAGGCAAAACGAGCCCCAACAATATTGCTGCAACGAGCGTTGCTTGTTTGAACATTTTCATAATAACCTTCTCCAAAAAGGGAGTGATAAGATAAGGGGCAGGAGTCTAGCGGTGGCAGGCTATCGTACTAATGATGGCTTGCCAACCAAAATGACTATTCCCAATCCGTTGGACGTTATTCGACAGAGTCCATCGCTGTCACTGATTCAATATTTATTTGTTTACAATCGCAAATTATTACGACTACCGTTCTCGAAACGTGATGCGGCCTTTGGTGAGGTCGTACGGTGAAAGTTCAACGCGAACCTTATCGCCAGGCACGATACGAATAAAGTGTTTTCGCATACGACCAGCAACATGGGCTAGAACTTCTGCTCCGTTATCCAACTGCACACGAAACCTAGTGTTCGCTAATGCCTGGGTAACAGTGCCTTCTACTTCAAGTGCTTCTTCTTTCTTCTTATTCATACAGCCTTAAACCTAATAGCCTATTATGTGTTTCGATGCGTTACTCAAGTTACCTATTAAAAGCGAATCGATTCCTTAATCCATCGATTTCTCTATTCCCTGAGTTTAAGACACGATATCGTTGATAACCAGTCCTGTTTTGGTTAATTTGAGCGAATCTGTTACCGCTCTAATGCTATTTGCAACCGCTCGAGGATAGAATCGCTCTCTTCAATACCCACAGACAGTCGTATCGTGGCACCATTAACGCCAAGTTGTTGCTGTTGCTCGAGAGATAATCCTCGATGACTAGTAGAAAGAGGATGGCTGACCGTCGTTGTCACATCGCCCAGTGAAGGACAAAACGCGAGTGCGGGGCTCGCCACCACTTGATCCGCTGCCGCGCGACCGCCAGTCATCTGAAACGTGACAACATGACCGCTACCTTGAATAAACTGCCGCTGTGCCAATTGAAAATCATCATGTGATTCCAAGCCTGGATAAACGACCCGCTCTACCGCGACGTGCTCGTTCAAGTATTCAGCTACCGTGAGCGCCGACTCACATGCGCGGCTTATTCTGAGTGCCAACGTCGCAACACCACGACATGCCAACCAGCACTCCAACGGACTACTAGCCAAGCCCCACGTTGAGTTCACCGACTCTACCCGCTCCCAGTTGTCGTGATTCCCGGCAAGCATGCCGAGCATGATATCGCCGTGTCCATTCATAAACTTACTAACACTTTCAAGCACTAAATCCGCGCCCAGCTCAATAGGTTGACACACCATCGGTGTCGCAAAAGTATTATCGACGAGCAATTGTGCGTCACGCGCATGCGCCAGCTCTGCCAGTGCCTTGATATCGGCAATCCGCAGCATCGGGTTAGAGATAGTTTCGACAACAATTAATCGAGTGTTGTCTGTCATTGCATCTTCTACAGCCTGCAGATCACAACTATCTACTAACGAGTGCTGGATGCCTAATCGCTGTAATTCACTACCAAGCAAAACGATGCTAAGGCCGTACAGGCGATTACAAACAACTACGTGGTCACCCTGCTCTAGTTGCGACAGTACCGCTAGCGACAACGCCGCCATGCCAGATGATGTGACCGTAGCGTGCTTAGCCTTGTGCAGTGTCCGACACGCCTTCGCGAATTGATTCGCATTGGGATGGCTGTCACGTTGGTAAACAAATCCAGACTCCGCACCCGCCAGGATTGCATCAGCTTGTTCGGTAGATTCACATTGCCAGACCGAGGTAAGAAACAGAGGCAAGTTATTTGGCACGGTTTGACCAAGAGCACGATATTCATCCCCAGCGGGCACCGAGCTATCGGGTACCTCATTTGAGTTTGAGCGACATTTATCAGAATCCGACATTTTGTATTTCCTTGCAAACACCTGCAAGTACCGGCTACAAAGATCACCAACCGTTCCGCCAACAGCAAACAATGAGGCCAAACCGTTCTTGGTTTTACAACCTGCCGCGTCAATTTCTTAACTTAGCTCTTAAATCAGCCCAGCTAATTCTTGTAGCACGTGCCAATTATCAAGACGTTCTTGTGTGGCTGCGAGCAAAATTTCGGATGGGTTTCCGTCTTTATCAAAATGCTTGGAAAAGCGCCCTTCGCTACGACAGAAGTCGATAAAATTAACCTCTTCTTTCGTTTTTGGATTAGTCCACCAATCATTCTTCATACCAGGGTTGCCCTGTAACGACATCCGTTCTTTGATTGTAGCACCTGCGTCTGGATCATACGTCATCATCGGGAAGGCCCGTGAATCCACTGCGAGTCGTGCTTGGTCAGCAGCCATATTATCGGCCACTCCATGCTCTGGCTGACACGTCGTGTAACAGATGATAACCGACGGTCCATCGTACTCAAGAGCTCGAATAACACTCTTATAAAAGTGATTGGTATGAGCACAGGTCGTCTGAGCGACAAATGTATTGGGATGCATGATTGCAATTTGTGCCATTTCTTTACGCCGCTCTTGTTTCCCTTTGTATTTCTTGCCGTGCAAACTCATCTTAGTGTTTTGACCCATGAAGCTTGCCGTCGAAGCTTGCCCACCGGTATTCGAATAAACTTGGGTATCAAGGATAAAGGCATTGATATTCATACCCGTCGCTAACATTCGCGACAGTGATTGAAAACCAATATCAAACATCGCACCGTCACCACCGATACACCAAATAGGTTGCTCGTCTTTGCCCATTTGATCCCAACGCGCTCGTACACCCATCGCATCAGCTGGAGCATTTTCAAACAGCGAGTTAGTCCAAGGTACGAGGTAAGGATTATATGGATAGGTCGATGTATAAACGGTGTTACACCCAGTAGCCGCAACAATCCCCCATTGGTCGCCGTGCATAGCACCTGTAGCAGCACACATCATTCGCAGCGCGGTACCTTCACCACAACCTGCACACGATCCCGCTCCACCAACATAGATATGCGTTTCTTCCTTAAGCATCATATCAATCAACAATTTGTCATTGATATACGTGTTATCCGAAGGTCCAAATTCTTTGAAAAAGCGATGACTCTTGCGAATATCATCCATCGTCTTTTCAGATTTTGGAATCATCTCTAATGCCAAGTCATCACATACTGTGACACATTCGGCACAACCTTTACACTTGCTGGGGTCAATCAGAATTGCAAACCGTCCGCCTTCATGGCCCTTTTTCTGTGGAGCATCATAGTACTTCCGCGTCTTGGCCCACTGATTGCCAAACATCTCGCGGTCGGTTTCGTCTTCAATACCTTCAAGCTTCGTATTAAGATCCGATTCAGATAGAACCTTGCCTAAGATTGCTGTGTCAGGACACTGCGTTACGCAATCCATGCAGCCCGTACAATTTTCAATAATGAATTCCGGGATTTCCGGTGACACATAGCTAAAGTCACGGAATGCGGCAGTACCGGTTGGGACTAGCGATCGTGCTACGGAAAGATCGGCATCGAGCGATTTTTCTGCTCCGCCAGATTCATAGGAACGAATAATTCGCTCGTTAAAATCTTCAACATTGAGCACGGGTAGTTCAAGTCTCTCTGGTGCGGAATCAACCAGCGTACCGAAGGAATTGTTGTTATGTGGATCGCGATCGTTGGGTTCATTGATCAACGGTTTATCGACTGTAGCCATGTTTATCTTTCGCACTACTGGTATAAAACCTGTAGACTTAAAAACTATGCCCGACAAGCTTTTCGCTGGCAGAGCACTTAAATTATGATTGAATTAATTCTTCGGGCACCTGTTGCATTTCACTATACCCGCGTTTAACACACGTCAGGTTATCCTGCACAACTTGCTCCCCACGTTTACCAAAATATTTCCGCAACGCTTTTTCAACACCAGCGTATACTTCATCATCGCTCATACCACTGGCTGTGGCAAATGGCGTTAACTTTAGGAACGCACCTAACAGCACGATTCCTTGCATTCGCATTTCTAGGTCTGCAACCGAAGCAACTTCACGGGCAATGTGCACCATATCTGCATAGTACAAACGCAGTTTCTTTTCCTTAAAGACTTGTTTGATGTCCGCAGGAATACGCGCCCATACATCAGCAGGGTCCGCAAAATTACTCTGCATAAAGACCGCACCATCCTCGATCAACCCGTTTAGTGGATTGCCGGTGAGAATGGCATTGGTGTCATTCAGCACAGCAAGGTTGACGTATTCTAATTCGGAGTGGGTATAAATATGGGATTCGGCAATCGTGAGATAATAGGTTGTCGGTAAGCCTTTCTTTTCCGATCCATATTTTGGATAGGCTTGAACGTCTTTACCAAACACTTGGCCAGCAATCGTGGCAATCACCTTGTTTGTCGTAACACTTCCAAAGCCACCAACAGAATGACCTCGCATGGAAAATGCGCCCGCCGGACGCAAATCAGGATCTTCTTTAGGCGTAAGTGCTGTGGCGTGTTTAATGCCGACACAGAAGAAGTCCTGCCCATCATTAATCATGTTGTCAAAAATGGCGTTAATGTCACCAGGCCGAACATCACGACTTCCCAGCCCAGCAGCACCATGATAGATCCGCGGCATGCTATCAATTTTGGCACAACCATTTTGGCCGTTCATGGCATCACAAAATGCAGCTTTGATTTCTCGCGTTAGGTGGTTGCCGGTTGTCGAAAGTGGATCGTCCATTCGTTCAATAACGGTAATCGCTTTACAATCCTTTAATACGTCAACTATTTGTGATGCTGGAAAAGGACGGAAGCAATAAATATTCAAGCAGCCGGCTTTAATGCCTAGCTCTTCACGCAAATAATCAACCGTTATCTGTGCCGTTTCCATGTACGACCCGATGCCAACAAGAACATATTCGGCATCTTCACAGCGGTAAGGCTCGACTAAATTGTAGCGTCGTCCAGTCTGTCGATAGAATTCTTGGAAGGCTTCTTCGATTGCCGGTTCCACTTGATCGTAATACCAGCGTTGGGCAATCTTGCCCTTCATATAGGAATCTTGGTTTTGAACCACGCCAGACATCAATGGGTTTTCCGTTCCCATGATATTCATAATCTTATCTTCCGGCTTGCCGACAAAGTCCTTCATGAATTCCTTGTCAAGTAATCGTACCGTTTCAACCGTATGGGTTGTCAAAAATCCATCTTGTACGTTCATAAATGGAGTGCAGCTTGCTTCGGCAGCCCGACGAGAGATCAAGCAGAGGTCTTGAGCTTCCTGAGCATTTCGTCCAAACAGTATCCCCCAACCACAATCGGCAACACTCATTACATCATCATGACCCGCATGGACGTTAAGGCTTTGGCTAGTTAACGCGCGAGAACCAATGTTAAATACAGCTGGCAAACGTTTACCCGAAATGGTGTAAAGCACTTCCTTCATCAGAACCAACCCTTGGCCTGAAGTAAAGTTAGTGACGCGACCGCCAGCCAAGGCAAAGCCTTCACAAAACGTCGCTGCCGAGTGTTCACTTTCCGGTTCGACAAAAACGAGTTCATCGCCCCAGAGGTTAGGAACCCCATTTTGACGAGCGGCGTTGAATCCGGATCCCATGGTTGTCGAACTAGTAATCGGATATGCACCACTACCTTGACAAATGTTCGTTTCCACCCAAACCACCGCTTCCGCACCATCACAAGTGGTGGGCGTACCGGGGTATTGATACGTTTGTTCTTCGACGACAGGTGCATCGGTTGTTTTATCAATTGAATCAATAGACATTCGTCTTGATCACTCCTACTTCTGTGTTTTTAGGCTGCGTTTGAGAAACGGCTTTTTGCCCGCAGATTAGCTGGTTTTTTATAACGTCTTGACCTTATAATACCTATTCGCAATGCTATCAGACACCTATATATGTGTCAAACCCCGTTAAACGGACGCCGCGCGATATCTACCCATATTTATCGGCCAAAATGGTTGTGACATCCATGACACACTCGCTCAATTCATCGTTAACTGCCATAATCTTCTTTTCCCGTAACTTCCCAATAGGAACAATCGACGTATACTATTGCTATTAGAGTAAAATAACATCTAGCTGGACTATCTTAAGTGCGAACACTTGATTACATACTTGAAAAACGCGCCATGACCGTTGGGCAACTGGCTGAATTGTCTGCGCTAGACCAAGGGCGAGTGGAAGCGATCACGGTTGGTCGTTGGACCGCATCCCCACGTGAGCGACAACAAATTGCCGCGGCTTTAGATTTGCGTTCAGACGATATTTTTTGGGGACATTATATGGAGCCCCGCGTGCAAGAGTATCGCCGAGTCGGATTCGAAAGGGACTTTCAATGAGCTCAAAAAGCGTTACCGAATTATGTCACGAACAACAGCTTACGCTGGAGCAATTGGTGGAGCAGTCCGGAGTTGACGAACACCGCATCGTTGCAATTTTGATGGGACGCTGGACACCGTCGTCAAGCGATCGAGACAAAATTGCAAATACGCTAGGCGTCTCGAAAGATGACATTACTTGGGGGCATCAAACACCGATCCAACACTTATATGGTATCGGCCCCGGCTAACACAGGCGAGCGTCTGTTCGTACTAGGTACTGACTGTCCGCAGGCACTAATCACCACAGCCAATGTCATCACCATAGGCTTGCAAGATCAACATCTGCTCTTTCCGTTCATGGCTACGTAGCTGAGCATGAAATCCGTCAAACTCGCGAACCACTCCACGGAAGCCTTGTTTGAGCCGTTGGCGGTCATTGAGAGTCCAAGCGAAATCAACTAACGCAGCAATCCGCTCGGCCAATTCGGCATGTTCTAAGCGCAATCGATCAGCGCGATCACTTAACCGCGGCGCAATACCTATCGATCCATCCAGATAACCAAACGCCTCTTCCAGCGAAAAATGGGTCGTTAGCTGGTCACGCAGTCGCGTTAACTTAATACAAAAACAGGTGCAGCTCTCCTGATCCGCCAGTCGCTGAGTACATTCCAGCGAAAGGGTTTCAAGTAGTTTCCACAATTCCTGATTCAATAGCTTGATTTCTTCTAAAAATGCAGAGTTAACCGTGACTGTACGTGTTTGAATTAACATCGTTAATGACCTCCATGAAAAAGACCTATTGGGCGTCTAGCCACCGCAATTCCATTGTTAACCAGCCACTATTTTGGATCAACTTATATCTTGGGCGGTGATCGGCTAACTAAGTAAGCAATGCAAATGCGGGTACAGAGCTGTTCATTGCTAATTATGTTGCAACGCTATTGAACAATACAAAAGAGCCGTGCTAGATGCGGCTCAATCTAAGCCCAGTGCTTCTTCCACGCTGCAAATGCGGTGAATACCGATGGAAGCGAAAATCTATTGTGGAAGATTGCTGTGGTTGCCCACTTAATCACTTACTGCACCCATCCTAAAGTTTTATGAGGTCGATTTCAAGAAAAAAATAGTGGGAACACCAAAATAGGTGAAATCCTCGTGGTTTAACGTGAAATTTTAGCCATCAGCAGAGTCGTTTTTCCGCGAAATCAACGCCACTACCATACCCGATAACACTACAAGTACAGTCGCAATGCTCAATCCCATAAAAAAGGGGTTGCGGAGCAACTCCATCGATTCAACCCTAAACAAAAAATAATCCGCGGCTCGATAAGCAATAAAACCACTCGATAACACAAAAACTAGGGGCATTATAGGAAACAACGGGGTGCGGTATTTATCTCGGGGCACTAATCCCTGAAACCGAAACAACAGCATTGCTATCCCAAGTAGCACAAAAAAGCTCCACATAAAGGGCGAGACAAAAAGCACGAGCAATTCGAATCCGTTGGTTTGCCAACCAAATCCAATGACCATCGCTAGCGTAACAACAGACTGCACAACCAATGACCGAGCAGGAACTTGCAGTCGCGAATTCCACTTCCCGAGCCAGGCAAATGCTGAAACTTGGTTCCCTAAAGCGTGATAAATTCTCGCGCTGGTAAACATCATCCCATTCACTGCCCCTAACGCCGTAATACAAATCAACAGCGCCATGATTTTTTCAGCAACTGGGCCAATCGTCACTTTTAACATCTCAGTTGCTGGCGTTTGGGATGCTGCCAACCCCGCATGTCCTAGCGCCATCAACATCGCAATATTGATAAGCAAATAAATAACCGACACCGCGCACACACCCAGCACTAAAGCGCGGGGAATATTCTTCGCCGGATTTTTCATTTCTGTCGCGATAAATGACAAATCATTCCACCCGCCATAAGTAAACATGACGAGCACCATCGCTAACAAGAACCCATCAAATGACTGCCCCCCCGTAGACGCAACAGTCTCAGCTGTGGCCGGAACGATGACGTCCGTGGACAACCCAATCGCAATCACCGATCCACCGACGAGAATTAGCAAAGCCACCACCTTGAAAACCGTGAGCACATTTTGTGTCAGCTTGCCCGCTCGCAAACCAAACAAATTGACGGCTAACAATACCGTCGTTGCCAAAACCGCATAGAGTATCTCACTTATCAATGGATCGAGCGTCGCTGGAAAAAGTGGGAACAGTTTATTGGCATAGTTGCCAAACAACATTGCCATCGGGCCTGTGCTGCCAGGACGGATGATCCAAAATTCGATCCAAGCGAAAAAGCTTCCGGTTCCTTTGCCGTAAGCTTTGACCAAATAAGCATACTCACCGCCAGCTTGGGTAACGGTCATTGCAAGTTCGGCGTAGCACAACGCTCCGACAAGCGCTAAGCATCCACCGATCACCCAGATTCCTAGTATCCATTCAACCGAACCGCTATTTGCTGCAACCATCGGCGTGGTTTGATAGATGCCGGCGCCAATAATAATGCCAATAATAATACAGGCGCCGTCAAAAGCGGATAACGAGCGTTGTGGGGATTGATTGTTTTCTGACACGAAGGATAAAACCTCTGACGGAGCTGGACAGCAACTTCGGCGAAATCGCGAGGTGTTACTGTAATGCCTCATGTACGTTATCCACCCAATTACCCTCAGCATCAAACGGCAATTCGTGCAAGTCGCTAATAATCTCTAAATCATCACGGCTTTGAACATGGTCCCAATATGCTTCGCTACAAATAAACTCGGCTACATCGAGCGTATTACGAATCCAAACCAAGCGGATATTCTCTGGTGGAGTCAATCCACAGGACTGTAACACAACATCTACAATTTCTCGATCGGTTTCATAATCCAATGGCACCATCGCTGCCGTCACATGTCCGCCAGTAATGCAATTGATTCTGGTGATCTGTTTATCAACTTGGCGAGTGACACGAGACCGGCAAAACTCCGACATCCCTAATCCTGTCGCGTTCCCGTGCGTGGCGACAGTCAATCCACGCACTGCCACAAATCGCACTCGCGGCGTTTCTCCCTCGCTCGCTTTATGATCATTGTATTTTCTCCCAATGGTATTGGTGTCCATGCCAGAGCCACTGATGTCTTTACCGATTTGATCGATCGCCAGCAGGTCCACATCTTCAAATGGAATGGTTGGCATCATCCTTTTCGCTTCAACCAATAATTCCTTTTCTCGATCTTCAAACTCTCGCGGCTGAACGGCAGCAACTTTCCCGGTGTTATCTAGTTGATTTTCAACCAGCGCCACACCCGCAATCACTCCACATTTATCTAACACCTCTTTAGCCACGCTGCGGACGATTTGGCCAAAGCTGAAATCCATGATGGCTCGATGATATATCTTAGCGCCGTTGTGTTTTCCCAGGCCGATTAACATCATCTTCATCAACCCGCTTTCAATTTCTCCAACAAAGTTCGTATGTGGCTTGACGCGGTTACAAACCACAACATGATCCGCTTCCCAAGCATACTTATCAAAATGTATGGGAAACCCCTCTTCTGCTTCACAGACAACAACCGTTTCCATCGAAGCGTGAATTGGGCAGCCCATCGTTTCTGCGGTAATCCCATAGCCCGCTAGAATTGCCCGTTGGCCCTCAGCCGTTCCACCTCCATGACTACCCATCGCTGGGACCACAAAAGGTTCAGCGCCTAATGCCTGCAGGTGTTTTACAATCGCCCCAATCGCAATATCAATGTTCGCAATACCTCGGCTGCCGACAGAAATCGCAACCGTATCCCCCGCTTTTATCTTCTCTCCTAAGTCCAGCGCCGCCAAACTCGAATCAACAGCACCTGCCACATCATCCACTTGTTCAACATCAAACAACTGGCGAACTTTAAATACTCGTGGATAAACTGACATACATACGGCCCTTGCGCTAGTTGATTAGACGAAAAATCTATGCCCCGATTTTAACACGGATATTTAATTCACGCAGGAGTATACTCCATCAACATGCTGGCGGATTCACTGGCGATTCCGCATGAATTGCAGCACGTTGACTTTGATATCATGCCACGCCAGCAGCGCGTACAGGGCGGCACCCACGGCGATTCCAACGAGCAGTCGCAACATCAAGTGCCAATCATAGTGCACCATCTGGCTGCGAATAAACCAAACCGCTACACCCATCAACAGCGCTCGACTGAGCAGCCGAGCAAACTGGAATAACAACGCCCGCGATCGTAACTGCACCGATCGAAAACAAATCACGATATAGGGCACGCTCACGAGTAACAACACGGCGGAATAACTCAAAGCGATTGCCACTGCCATCGCCTGTTCCTGCGTA
>DTSG01000059.1:11441-17826 GCA_012965455.1 Planctomycetaceae bacterium
GAAAATAGCCGCAGCCATAGGCCTGAGCTTGTAAAAACAGCAACACCAATGACACGCCGAGTAGCCGGCGGACCTGACCCATGCCCACTAGCAAACTGCCCGATATGTTGATCATGCCATGCACACATATCGCTGGCGCCAACGCAACTAACATGCCCACAGCCGGTTGCCATTTGTCGCCACCCAGCAGTTGTACAACTTCGGGTGCCATCACAAACAAACCAACTCCCGCGGGAATAAGCAAGGTCGCGGTGAATAAATAAAACCCGCGGGACAGAGACGCGTAATCTCTAAGCCGGTCGCTACTGCGCGACAAGCTAGGCAACATCACGCTCGTCACCGGGTCCGTTACCAAATACACCGGCTTCATCATCAAGTGATACATTGATGTATACATGCCGACAAATCGCTGACCCGAACGCGTTGAACCAATCATCGCAGCCAATAAAATCTTGTCGAGGTTCTGACCCACATAGAAAACCAAACTGCTCGTAGAATAAAATCCCCCAAAGCTTAGTAATCCTTTGACCTCGCCGAAACGCATCGGTCCAGGCTTCCATTTCGCCGTTAGCCATAAACCAATTGTGTTCACCAACAACTCTACGTATTCCATGACCAACAATGCCACGATCCCATACTTCGCAATCTGTTCTTGCTCCTGCAGTTCATATCCCACAATAACAGCGAGTATCACGGCAAGTGTCTGGCCGACTAACTTGATCATCGCAATTCGACCAATTCTCATTTCTCGCTGTAACAACGTCTGATGCGTCAAACCAGTCGCTTCCACAAAGCTCGTTGCCGCAAACGCCCAACAAATCCAAACCAACTCCGGCACATCATAAAGCCAGGCAAACAAATACCCAGCCATCCCTGTCGCCAAACTAGCGAGAACGCCCAGTAACAGAGTAGCCCAAAAAAGCGCTGTTTTTTGGTTTACCGATAGGTGTTTTTTTTGGACAGCTGCCACGGATACTCCCAGCGTCGCAACCATCCGTGGCAACATTATCAAGGGAAACACCATGCCGAGCAAACCAAATGGTCCGGCGTCTAACAGGCGAAACAAGATGATCGCGCCCATGACAGTAATCGCTTGCCGCAGCACCTGTAATATCAACACTTTGCGAGTCTCATTGCCAGCAGTCGCCAGCGATTGTCCAGTATTTAGCGTCTCTCGCGGCTGTGGTTGTTTCGCATTATCCATGAATTACTGGCTCTCTAGATTTGCAAACTCGCTACCAGCCTTAGAAAGTAACTCCCGTCGCGAACTACGACGAAACATTTTTACCCGAAGAACCCATACCAAAAAATGCAACGCAGCGCACTGACACCATCCATCCACCCAATCTTCTTGCCTTCGGCGTATGAGCGGCGCATATAAGTAATCGGCCGCTCATAAAATCGTGTCCCATTCTTCTTTGCTCGTCTCGACAACTTCGCCGTCATCTCTATCTCTATACCAAAGCGATTTTCTTTAAGTCCAGCCGCGATCTCCTGAATCAATGGCCGACGAAAAACTTTATAGCATGTTTCCACGTCCGTGAACTGCAGCCGCGTGACCCGATTGCAGAGCCAAGTAATAAACCCATTGACCGCCTTGTGCCAAATCGGTGAATCCGCTTCTTCACTGATTTTGAACCGACTACCATACACAACATCTGCGCGATCCTCGACAATCGGTTGCAGCAAGTAACGGTATTCGTCTGGGTCATATTCCAAGTCCGCGTCCTGAATAATAATCACATCGCCAGTGGCACGTTCAAAGCCTGTTTTCAGCGCGGCACCTTTACCTTTGTTACGCTCGTGGTACATAACTTGTAAATCTTCATCGGCTTGCATGGACTCTAAAAGATCTCGCGTGCCATCGGTACTGCCGTCATCAACTAACACAATTTCCAATGGCAGCCGAGTGCCTCGAACTCGCTCCACCACCGACTGCAGCGTCTTGGCTTCATTAAAGACTGGGATGATCACCGACAATTTAAAACCATCTGGCAACACGTAAATTCCACTGCGCTCGCAAAGCTCCGTACCAAGCTCGGAAACGAGAGTGCTGTAGCTTGCGGAAATTGGGTCGGTGCTTTCGCAATCAATTTCAACAGCTGAGATGGCATGGTGCACCTGTTCTTTTTCTTCGGGTGAAAGTTGATCGCTTTGAAAAGAAGGACGCATAGATTTTATTGGTCGAATAAGAGAAAGCTAAGAAGTAAACGGGGATGATGCGCTAGGGCGGCGTGGGCTAGGTTATCAAAGAACCATAGATAGTCGCCATACGAATTTTTGATTTTGATGTCAAGCATCTGGTAAAAAACTCTTCAAAAAATTGCCCGAAAAGAAAGATGGGAAAATGTTGGGTCGCTCGCTTGACTTTTTTTTCCAATCATAGAGAATGTGTCAAGTTGATGGATGGGAAAACTATTGTTCACTGAATTCTTGTCACAACAACCGATTAAGTTGATGACCGTTGATAGTCCTTTTCAGCCAAACGGATCATCAACAACAACGGGTTTTTCTTCGAAATATTTGTTACTTTTTTGCGCTACCGGTACGTACCCACTGCTCACTAAATATACCTTTCCAAGAAAAACTCTGGCAAAATAATTAAAGAAGCCTTGGGGGGCGACGACTGATCGGAGCGACAGTCGGCGATCTCAACTTCGTGGCCCGGAGGTCCTCCCCAATGCTTTTTTGATGGCCTTGCCGCGCAGGGATTGTGCGGGTCAGCCACCGGCGGAGAGACAAAAACCTGGATTGAGTCTTCCGCCATTTTTTATGCGCTGAGAACGAGATAAGTTCATCAAAAACCTCGCTTTATTGGTTAAAATGGTCTTATTCTTTCGTCATCCGCTTCTGTGCGTTTATTAAAAACTCTTGCTTTGGCCCATCCATTATGGCTACTTGCCTCATTTCACTCGGTGCGAATATCGGACATCGAGAGCAGGCCATCGAGCAAGCAATTTCTGCTATCAACGCCTGCAGCGATGTATCGGCCTGTCATTGCAGTTCTTTTTTTGAAACGATCGCTGCTGGGGGCCCAGCAGATCAGCCAAGGTTTATCAACGCAGTTGCTCGTTTTGAGACAAGCCTCAAACCGGCAGAAGTCCTAAAAAAACTATTCCAAGTGGAAAAGCAACTCGGGCGAACACGGCAACAAATCTGGGAGTCCCGCGTCCTTGATCTAGATCTATTGCTCTACGATCACAAAATTCAAAACGACTCTAACTTAATTTTACCGCACCCTCGGATGATTCTACGAAGGTTTGTGCTCGAGCCCGCCTGTGAAATTGCCGCTGACTTGACACACCCACAAACAAAATGGACTCTACAACAACACCTCGATCACTTAAACCGCTCCGCCAAATATATTTGTGTCGCGGGTCCCACCACAGCACAGCGAATGGCCGCCCTCGAGCAACTGCAAGCCGACGTCGACAATCCGCAGATATCTATTTTGCGTAATTCCCCTAGCCCGCTGACCCTAGCCGACCAGCAAGCTGCTATCAAAACTGCGCTCGCCGCGACAACAAATATGGTCATCGCTGATTTTTGTCCCCGAGAAATTCTCGCGTCTGCTCCAGAACAACTTGCCCGTGTTGAACAACTCGAACATGCTGTCGGTGTGCCAAGATTGATTGTTTTACTAGATAATCCAAACGACCCTACATTCCACTCGCTACTCGATGCCATGATGCCGCAAGGTACCGTGGTACCATGGCTGGTTGTACCAAGCGATGATAAAAAGCAAATCGCGCGTGAACTCCAAGCCGCTGTAATTGCGGCTGTCTAATTTTTATCTGCAACATTATCCTCGAAGGCTACTCAAACTATTTTCCCGTTCGCAAGCACATTATGTCAAACTCGCCTGAACTTATCACCGACCTGACACAACTCGCGCAGTGGGTTCAAGCGCAATCCGACGATGGCTTAAGCGTTGGGCTGGTGCCAACAATGGGCGCTTTGCACGCCGGGCATTTGAGCCTCGTAAAATCTGCAGCCCAACAATCCGATGTGGTGCTTGTCACCATTTTTGTGAACCCCACTCAGTTCGCGGCAGATGAAGATCTGCAACAATATCCACGTGACCTAGAAGGCGATCTACAGCGGCTGCAATCCGTCGCCAAGGTTACGGTTTTTGCGCCGACGGTGACCGATATATACCCCTCGGGAAAGTCGCCGGCTACGAATATCGAATCCAACGAACTTGATGATGTCGCCACTCGCTGGGAAGGTGAACAACGTCCTGGGCATTTTCTCGGGGTAACTACCATCGTGCACAAACTCTTCACGCTCACTAAACCGCAGATCGCATTTTTCGGGCGGAAAGATTACCAGCAGTTGCGGGTCATTGAACAACTCAACGAAGAACATCGACACAACATCAAAATCGTCGGCTGCCCCATCGTGCGGGAAGAAGATGGGCTGGCGATGAGTAGTCGCAATGCCTATCTAACGGCTGCTCAACGAACGCAAGCAACGGCGATTTATAAAGGACTGCAGACTGCCTGTAGCATGGCAAACAACATGGAAATGGCCGCCACGGAATTGCAAGAGGTCGTTCAAAAACAACTTGGTAATGCGGAAATTAACCGAATTGATTATGTTGCTGTCGTTCATCCTAAGTCACTTGAGCCACTGGTACTTTTAGACCGCACTGAGCAAATCAAACAGATCAAGTTAGGCGCGATCATTCTCGTGGCAGTATTCGTAGGAAACACTAGGTTGATCGACAATATTTATATCCCACCCATTAATCCTTAGTCTACTTGTGTAGCCAACAAATGCAGCAAACTCTTTTAACAATACCGCACGAACTGGGTGGGCTACCCGTTTTTGGCTGGGGGTGGATTCTGATTTTATGGGGAATCTACGGCGGTGTTTGGTTAACACGCTATTACACAACAGCGAAAAATCCGGACGCGGCTCACCCCTTTATCCCAATCGTCGCCGTAGCAGCACTAATCGCTTTTGTATTACCCTTCGTCGAACCTATTGATACCGAGGGCGCTGCGACAGGGCTGCAAATTCGCGGTTATGGCGTAATGGTTTTGCTGGGCGTCCTAAGTGGCATGGGCTTGCTGACCATCCTAGCACGGCGGCAAAGACTTCCCGAAGATTTTGCCATGTCACTGATGCTCTATCTGTTTATTCCTGGGCTTTTAGGAGGTCGCGCCTGGTACGTTATCCAAAAGTGGGGCGATTTCGCTACCTTCGACCTACAAGGCAACGTTGCTTGGAATATGACGTTACCTCGAATAGTAAAATTCACCGATGGCGGACTAGTGGTGTACGGTGCCCTGATCGGTTCGATGCTCGGTTGCTTGCTTTATATTTCGCTGCGAAAACTACCAAGATTAGCAACACTCGATATGATCGTACCCGCACTAATGGTCGGCATGTTTTTTGGACGCATTGGCTGCTTCATGAACGGTTGTTGTTATGGTGGGCTTTGTGATGCCAGCCCACTAGGTATTACTTTTCCTGCCGGCAGCCCGCCTTATATGCGTCATGTAGACGAAGGCTTGATGTTTGATATTCCGCTGCAAGACAAGTTAGGCCTAACCGCCGATGTTGCACCGCGACTCAAAGGACAATGGACCCTGACAGTAACCACTGTCGAACCCGGCGGTGTGGCCGCGAGCGCTGTAGTTACACCAGGCCAAGCCTTGCTTATTAATCAGAAGCACATTGATGGGGCCTGGATTGAGTACATTCATCATGGCCGATTTGGTGAAGATATGTTTTGGCTCCGCAATGCTGAAACACGAGGGCTGATTGGCACAATTACCGTTGGCGATATGCCACCGCGATCACTAAGTATTTATCCTGCACAACTATTAAGTAGCATCAGCGGAGGAATCATTTGTGTAATCCTCCTCGGGTTTTATCGAATTAGAAAACGCGACGGTCAAGTCGTTGCACTATTTCTCACCCTCTACGGTTCCGCACGGTTCCTCTTGGAGCTAGTGCGGACCGATGAACTCGGGCAACTCAATACCGGACTCACCATCTCACAAATCGGCAGCATTATTGCGCTGTTGATTGCAGCACTACTATGGTGGCATACGTCGCGCGGCAAACACGAGCTGGCCTACCCATTACCACAAACCGATGAAAACTAATCCTGTGATCCACGGCGGTTAATTTTTGGGCTGGCGGGCAGCCACGTTGGCTGCCCCTACAATTCGGTTTTCGGTAGGTTTTTGGTTATGAAATTCACTCCGACAATGTAAAATTCCGGCATATAAATTGACTTATTTCCTCAGTAATACAAAGATAGTAATTGCTAGTTTGAGTTCCGTCGCAGCATTTGCAATAATTCTGGAACTTTTTGAGTCCCCCTGGTGTCAAAGGTATTGGTAGCATTTTGTCCGACGATAATAAAGAA
>DTSG01000060.1 GCA_012965455.1 Planctomycetaceae bacterium
GTGCATGCCAATGAATGTTGGCGCTGCCATAAAAAGATGAATCCGCTGGGTATGCCTTTCGAGGCTTATAATCACGTGGGTCGTTGGCGGTCTCTGGAAAAAGAAAAGCCGGTCAACACGCTCGGCGGTATCTCGCACACCGGCGTAGCAGCGCTCGATGGCGACGTAAGCGATGTTCGTGAGATGATGGAGCGATTGGCAAAATCGGATTTGGTCCGTCAGAGTTTTATTCGTCACGTCTTTCGTTATTGGATGGGACGCAATGAATTGTTGAGCGACTCGCAAACGCTGATCGCAATGGAAAAAGCATACGTTGAAAATGACGGCAGTTTCAAAGAACTACTGGTGGCGTTACTCACTTCAGACTCGTTTTTATATCGGAAGTAAAAGAACATGATCGATCGCAGAGTCGCCTTAAAAGGCATGACCATGGGCGCGGGAGCTGTCGCGCTCTCGCCGTTTATGCAGCATCTCAAGATGGCCCACGGAGGGACTGGGCAACAACTTCCCAAGCGTTTCGTGTTTGTCGTGAAGAGTAGTGGCTTGCAAGCCGAGTACCTCAATCCGGTGGGACTCAAGCACGGAGGAGACAAGCTTGTTGATGAGCCGCTTGCCGATAAAACTCTAGCGGACAGTATGAAGTCTTTGGAGCCCTTTAAAGATAAACTCACGATTATCCAAGGGCTCAGCGGAAGAATGACACTGGCAGGACACAGTGCGTTTTATGGTGCGTTGGGAGGCTACAAGGCCGCAGCCAATACGCCGCCGTTGTATGCCACGATCGATGGATTTCTCTCAGAAAAATTCCCATCGGTGTTCAACCACCTCGGTTTCAAGATGGGCGAGGGCAGCCAAGGCACAACGTTCCCATCGATTTCGGCAAAGGGAAAAGGGCAGCAGTTGCCTTTTCAGCAAAATCCCATGAGCGCCTTTGAAAATCTGTTTGGCAGCATTTTGGAAGGTGGCGATCTCAAGAAAAAATATTTGCGGACCGGTAACGTCCTCGACACCATGTCCAAGGACATCGTGAAGTTGCAGAAGAACTTGCCCGCCCAAGAACAGGAGAAACTGGGACACTACCTCGATGGGTTTGAAGCCTTGAGAGACAGACGAATCAAGCTCGTGTCCATGCAGAAAGTGTTGAAAGAGTACGCGCCTGAAATTGATGACAAATACACTTCTCGCTTCAGGACGCACCACCTCGAAGCCCATTTCGATATGGCTTCGGCGGCTTTGATCTCCGGCCTGACGAATGTAGTGACCGTACATGCCGACGGACTCGATTCTGTCTATTCTGGAATCGGCGTTGGTAACAACGTCCATGCCATCGGCCACGGTGCCGGCTATGCGACGCTTTCCTCGCAAGACTGCCGCAACGCGATTCGGACCTTTCACATCGAACTAATTGCCTCAATGGCCGACAAACTCAGCCAGATTCCCGAAGGGAATGGCACGATGCTGGACAACACCCTGATTGTTTACCTCAGCGACAATTCCGCCAATCACCATTCTTTTGGTTTTGAGTGGCCGATGTTTGTGCTGGGCAATCTGGATGGAAAACTCAAAAGCAAAGGTCGCTATCTGGCCTATCCGCACTATGGCACTGGAAACCATCATCACACGATTTGTAATTGGTTTACGACTTTGTGTCATTTAGCGGGAAGTCCTCGAGATCTTTTTGGTCAGCCGGATATGGCTTTAGGCAAAGTGGACAATCAACAAGGCCCTTTGAACGAGCTTCTAGCGTGAGAATTGCCTTCCCATATTTTGCAGTAGCGTTCTATATCGTGGCCCTTGCCAGCGGCTTGGGGCCCACGGCTGCCAACGTCTTGTCGCAAGAGGAGGTTCCCAGCCAAGCTCTAACGATCAAGGAGGCAGAATTACGCTTAGAGGAATTGGGAACTGAACTTACAGATAATGATCTAGAACGCATTTGTACGGCGGAGGGTTTGACGGAACTGAATCTCTCGGGCTGTCATCGTTTGTCGGACGCCGGGCTTTCTCACGTGGCGAAGTTGTCGCAACTGGAATCGCTCGATCTCAGCAGATGTCATCGCATCACCGAACAGGGCATTTCATCGATTTCTAGGCTGGAGCATCTGACGAGTTTGAACATTAGCTCCACTCGCGTCCAATTACCGAAAGTCTATGCCCTGTTGCAGCACCTTCCCGAGCTGACGAGATTAGAGGTGAAAGATATCCGCGGCTTCACGAGTGAAGGGCTACAAAATTTGACGCGTTTGACATACTTGGATATCTCAAATACTGGAGGGAATTTGACGGATGCCGAACTAGCCCCTTTGGCACCTTTGACTTTACTTAAGTATTTGAATCTCAACGGTAGTCGCGTCTGGGGTGCAAACAGAAACGTCACCGATGCAGGATTGAAGCATTTAGAGGGAATGACGTCGTTGGAATTCCTTGGCCTGTTTGGCTACTTTAGTCTCACGGCAAAAGGCTACAACCCGCTGTTCATGAAGCTCAGCAAACTCAAGCGTTTGGAGATGGGATTTAATTGGCCGCTCAAAGGTGGCGAGATTGAAATCCCGACCTCGTTAGACCATCTGGACATGATGGAATCGTTTCAGCTGGAAGATGTTGCGGTGATCAATCTCAAAGGCAAGGGACGATTGAAGACGCTCAACCTTTTTTATTGCATGGCTCTGACGGACAAGAGTCTAGAGTCTCTTAAAGACTTGCCGGATTTAAATTATCTGAATTTGGGTTGCATCGGTGCCTTGACGGATGAAGGTTTGATTAATCTGCGAGGAAATATTGGCTTGACCTATTTAAACCTCGGCGACAACGATAATTTCTCTGACGAAGGCTTGGAGAATTTGCAGGATATGAAGATGTTAGAGGAGCTCAATTTGTGGAGCACTCCCAATTTGGTGGGGCAAGGCTTGTCGGTTGTTAAATCGTTGCCAAAACTGCAAACACTGAATTTGGCAGACTGTGCTAACCTCACTGATGAAGGGCTGAGTCATTTAAAGAACAAAACGCTATTGAAAAATTTATATTTGGACAATTGCACCAAGCTTACGGATGTCGGGTTGGAGCATCTTGCTGGACTTTCCGATTTACAAGAGTTGACCGTCAATGGTTGCTTGGGTATCACCGACAAAAGCCTAGAAACAATTCAAGGTTTAAAGTCGCTTAAGTATTTAGTGATCGCTAACTGTCCGGGCCTTTCGCGAGAAGGGGCAACCGCGTTAAAAAAAGCCCTCCCGAATTGCCGCATTGTCCGAGACTGAGTCGGCAGATCACACTCAGATAGCAAACGAACAAAGCCCGCCAGTTTTCACTGATGGACTTTGTTTTGATTGAGCCAGAATTGGGATCCGGCGTGAGTGGAGGCGGCGGGATTCGAACCCGCGTCCCGAGACATTTCCATGCAAGCTTCTACGTACATAGTCGATTCTTTGGTTTTAGCAAACTATAACTCCGCTCGACAGGATTTATAGTTCGCGATCCTGAAACTCAATTTAGACTTCTGCGTGTCAAGCATGACAAAAGTCGATCTGGATTTGTGACGGACTGTTAGAGCTAACCAGCTAAGCCCTAGAGTCCGAGCTACCTTTAATTAGGCAGCCAATGCTAGATTATTATCTGCAATTAAAATTGTTTAGTCAGCTTTTTACGTGGCCAACTGACCAACCACGGTACGCCACTTACACTTCAGGCTATCCGGTCGATTCCAATGTCGCCCCCAAGTGATAAGTTCATCGTTCACTGCTAACGGAACAATAGGTTCCTTTAACAATATCGGTATTTATATTATACCAGCAATACGGTCTCTTGCCCAATATATGCAAAATTAGCCGTTGATACTGCGTTAGACCTGTGTTGCGAAGACCAATAAGAACACGCCCAGTGGTATGCACCAAAAAGTGAACCAATGAAATCGGCCCTTTTCCAACAACAACAGTAGACACTTAAGCGCTCCGTATCCGACTACCGCTGAAATAGCAATTCCAAGACCGATAACATCCCAAGCGATATTTGTCGCTGCGGCGATTTCAGAGCTCAGAAGTTGTTTGCATAGCATGACTACCACCGCGCCAGCTATCACCGGAATCGACATTAAAAATGAAAATTGAGCTGCTTGTTGTCCGGGCAATCCAATCCTCCGCGCCACGACAATCGTCAAGCCACTGCGACTTAACCCCGGTACAATCGCAAACGCTTGAGCAATTCCAATCCAGAAAGCTTGTCGATTTGACAATATTTCAATATTCGCGGTTTCGTATCCGCTGGCCACACTCGGCTCGCCCATCCATAACACAAACCCAGTGACAACCAACATTGCACCAGTCAGGCGAGGATCTGTTAACAGTTCATCCAATCCGCTAATCACAATCAGCAGTCCCACACAAGCCGCTGGAATGGTAGCTACCACAAGCGGAATGACTAGACTTCGGCGGTGACCACATAGCTCGACCAATGACTTCCAAAATACCAGCAAGACAGCGAGTAATGTGCCTGCATGCAATGCGACTGTTGTTTCAGTCATGGTCGCTACGGTCGCTGGGTCGGGCAGGAAAAATGTTTCCAGAGCGATGAGATGCCCCGAAGAACTCACCGGCAAAAATTCGGTTAAGCCTTGTACGATCGCTTGGATGACTATTTGCAACGTTTCCATTTGCTACCGCTCTCGTTTCCAGCGACGCGCATATCGGCCAGTAAAAAAACTTTGCGTTACAAACATCAAGATGACAAGCATAAACCACATCGCCTGCTTACCAGGCGGAGCTTCTTCTAAATCTAACTGCAAGTATGAAATGATCTCGTTCGTCGACTCGGCTAAGATTCGAATAGCAAACAGCCCCGCATACACTCCCACAAACAATAGATTTGTAATGGTCACAGCCCAGAGAGTCGACCAGTCTATATAGAGGACCAAAAACACCGCCAAACCTAACTGCACTACTGTTATCAACAGCATTAAGTGTACCCAGCGGTGCTGCTGAATCGACTCACTTGACGGTACCGAGGCTAGTAAGTTTTCGACGGCGGGTAGGGCGGCGACGATGGCAACGGCCATTAAGCTCAATGCCAATAGCCGCACATGCCGCACTCGATCCTTACTCCAAGTTGCCGGTGCAAATCGGCTTGTCGCAGATGTTTGATTCATAGCCGTTAATATATCACAAATTAACAGATTCGCATTTGTGATGGTCATGAATCTAACTAGGTCAAGACAAGCAATTTCGGCGAACCTTTATTAAAAGCGTTATGATATATCCAACAAACATAATCGCTACACCGCGGACAATCGTGGCCCGTCTTCACGACACACCTTAACGATGTAAGGAAGGTTCCCTGTGGACACATACTTAACGACAATGCAGATTCTCGGTCTGGCAATCGGTGGAATGTGCCACTCGCTGCTAGGCAGTATTAAAG
>DTSG01000061.1 GCA_012965455.1 Planctomycetaceae bacterium
TACTCGACCAAGTCGCACATGTAACTTCATTAGGCATGTCCAACCCAACCACAATTCAATTAGCAAAACGTCTCGTCGATGTTACGCCAGCAGGTCTTAACCATCTGTTTTTCTCCGGCGATGGCTCGAGTAGTGTGGAAGTAGCAATGAAGATGGCCTTTCAATATTGGCAACAAAGGAGTGACCCCCAACCAAATAAGACCAAATACATCGCCCTCGGCAGCGCCTATCATGGGGATACCCTAGGCAGTGTCAGTGTTGGCGGTGTACAGCGATTCCACGAAATGTTTAAGCCGTTGTTGTTTGATGTCCTCCGCATCGCCAGTCCGGATACATACCGTTTACCTGCAGACGTTGCGAAGCCGCAAGATGCGACTCAGTATTATCTAAACCAACTCGAATCCCTCCTGCAACAACATCACTCAACTATCGCTGCGATGATTATCGAACCTGTCGTGCAAGGTGCTGCGGGGATGATCATGCAGCCACTGGGATATTTGGCAGGTGTCCGGCAACTCACGCAAAAACATGACGTGCTGTTGATCGCGGACGAAGTTGCGGTTGGCTTTGGTCGTACCGGTGCAATGTTTGCCTGTAATCATGAGAACATTCAGCCCGACCTGATGTGCTTGGCCAAGGGACTCACCGGTGGTTACATCACGATGGCGGCGACCTTAGCAACAACGGAAATCTGGAATGCGTTTCTAGGTGATCCAGCTCGCACGTTTTATCACGGCCATACCTACGGAGGCAACCCGTTAGCAGCCGCTGCAGCCATTGCTAATTTAGATATCTTCGAGTCCGAGCAAACGATGATCAATGTGCACGAACGAACCGAACAGCTCGCTGATCTATTGAGACCTTTGGCAGACCATCCTCATGTCGGTGACATTCGACAACGCGGGCTGATCGTTGCCATCGAACTGGTGGCCGACAAGGACAACAAAACTCCTTTTGAAAACCTCGGTGCCACGGGGACCGCTGTGTGTAAAGCGGCACTGGAGCAGGGCGTGTGGTTACGACCACTACGAGACACAATCGTTATCATGCCACCGCTGAGCATATCAGAAACTGAGATCACTAAGATCGTAGCAGCCGTCGAGCATGCCATTTGTGGCGCCCTCGCTGACTACAGCGAGTAAACTCGTGGCACGGTTGTAAGCCGCGCATGAGCGCAAATTATCGCGAATATGAGAGTGGGTGCGCTAACTAACCTATTGGCTGACGGATCGCGTACCTTGTGGGGAGGCTGAAATCGGCATGCCATCTGGTAGCGGTCGGCCGGCACAGGCATATCCAAGGGGCAACAGTTTATCTTTGATTTCGCGAAATTGAGTAAAACTATCGGGATACACCCAAATAGTCACCGTTGCCGTATCCGGTACTAGTCGTTGAACATATTGCAAGAATCGCGAACCAGGTTTCAAAGCCGTAGCCACCGTTTCTCCCCGCGCGGAATCAACAGGTAATACCTCCAATTTGATCAATTCAATGCGCTCCTGCCTGCGTGGCCCTGCATTGGTGCGTACTATTTGGCTCACATAACCCAACTTATAACGCAACTCAAAGCCTTCCACGGGCCCAAGCGTGTTGGTTACGGTCTTTTGAATCCGTACGTTAGCAAGATGCTGAGCAGCGTGGGATTTCATGCGATCGATCAACTCACTAAACGGTACGTAGGAAATCCGCCCATTTTCCAAGCGGAAATGAATCTCATCTCCAAATACCGTTTCCGCCATCGGAGTTGGGATGTGGTCAATAACATTGATTTGCTCATTCATGTTGTCGAGCACTTGTCGACTACGGATTAAATCACCCAGTTCTTTTTGTCTAGCTTCAAATTGAAACTGTTCGTCATTGGAAATCTGCGCAACATTAGACAGTTCCTTGGAATCTTGTGTTAATCGAGTCTCAACGGTGACAACTAGTTGCTGCAACTTATCACGCTCTGCGCGGCGATACTTTATTTCAATTTGTTGCCGTGTACTCACCTCTTCAAGATCATGAATATCTCTTTCAATCGCCGTGGATTCACGTTGAGCACCAACAACGGCTTCCACGCTTGCCGCTTCATTCGATTTTATAGCTTCCTCGTGGGAAGTTTGTGTTTGCGCTGAAACAATCGCTTCTCGGGTGCGCACCATCACAATAATAACCAAGATGATCAATACTCCGACCAAGTTGGCAACGATGTCTTGAAACGAATCCAAGCCACCTATTTCACTATCTTGTTTTCGTTTTCGCTTCATGGTTTTGCTTCAATGCGTTGCGTCACTTTAATGCCACTACGTTTCAAATACTTCTGCACTAAATAGAAATGCTGTTCACCACCGGCAGCAACTTCAATATGTAATTCGGGTTTCCAATAGCCACCCGCAAGAGCAAGCCCCCAGCGTTGAATGTGCTGATGAAGTGCAGCGACAAATGGATCAATCGATTGCTGCATCGTGCCTTCTATGCGAACGACGATTGGAGCCCCTCGTTCACCAAAGGCAGGGATCAAGACCAGTTGGTCTACAGTACACAACACTCGAACGCCTCGCGTAATTGCTGGGCCGAGTGTCTGCTGTTTCTTGAGTGCCCAACCTGGTTTTCGACCTGGCATTCCTACTTGCAAGTCTGAGGCACCTTGTACGCGAGCAGCACCGCGACCGCCCGTCTGACCGTTGGAGGGCTCGCTTTCATGTTTAAATGTGCTCTGCGGTATTGGCGACGTCACGTTTGGTTGTTGACCGGAACCTTCCCCCGTTCGCAGAGGTTTCTGGGCGTCTGATTCAGACCGTTGGTTCCGCTGCGACGCCGCGCCATCAAAGGGTTGATTGCTGTGGTGTGTGGTCGGGCTCAAGCGATAACGACTAGGCATCGTAGCGGCTAACGCTTGTTGTCGCGAACGCGCTGCTTTGATTGTCTTGCGTAACTGCTGGGCCAGCGCAGGTTGTGGTCGTGGATAAGCCAGTTTCAATTCATCACTTATCAGCTCGTAACCGAATTCGTGTTGCCAGTTCTTCATCGCTTGCCTCGCTACGCCATAACTGCGAACACCACTGGATCGTACGATCAACAGCGGATAGGGCGAAATGGATTCATCAACGGTGTGCTCGAAATAGAACTCTCGCACGGCACGCAAACAAGCGTCGAGTGGATTCCCTGGGCCTGGTGGACCCGCCATTTCAATTTCCGTAATCAGGATTCCTTCGGGCTGAATGATGATCCCTTCCGCAACACACTCGATATAGATAGGCCGGCGATTCGTTCCCTTGTCACCCGCATACGGGATGATCGCGAAAGATTCCGTCGCCGACTCTCGATCTAGCCGTGCTTGAGCGAGTTTGGTGCGAGCAGCATCTATATCTGCGTCTAGCTTGTTTAGTTCAGCATCACGATTTGTTCGTTGAGCCTGAATGGCGCCGTCTTGTTGTAGTTGACGTTGCAGGGATTCATGACGAGAAACAAGCCGCTGCAGTTCTTGCTCCAGTTCGCGGGCATGTTGCTCTAGGTGACTCAGCGACAGACGATTACTTGAAATTTGCGATTGTTGTTCCTCCCGCTGGGTCCGCAACACCAAACTACGCCATTGATAATTCTCCAACGATTGCTGGTTCTGCTGCGCGTCTATTTGCCGCTCCGCATTGTCCACTTGAGTCGCCTCGATAATCTCGTGCGCATGCACTTGCGCTTGGCGAACGCCCATGACAAGCAAGGAAATCAATGCTCCCATCGTACAAATCAAAACCGCCAAAAAAGGGAACATCGATGGCGCTGCACCTTGGCGACGTTGCTTACGCTTACGCCTCATGCTGCTTTACCTTTTGTGTTACCGGTCTCTGTTGACAAATCTAAGGCTTTGGATTGCACCGCCGGTGCGCCTAACCGAGTGGATAACAATTGAATTGCTGCGGAAAGGCTAACGACTACATCTTCAAACTGCCGAGTGTCTGCCAGATGTTGCAGATTATCGTTGAGTGCTTTTTCTAGACTCACTACATCGCCGGTGGTCTCAACAATCTGCTGCATCATTTCCATCTGTCGACGCATTGAGTCTTGATTGCCGTGTAATAAATCGGCACTACGATTCAGGGATTCCATCCAGCTTTCCCATTGTTGCTGACCTACTCTGCTATGCTCCGCCAGCGATTGTGACATGCTTCGTTCTAAAGCAACGCCCATCGTGCTGCCTTGTTCCGCAGCCCAAGTTTGCCACTGTTGCTGCAGTCCGCTAATTGCATCACTCCAACATGCCTGCTGAAACTGCGTTAATTCCGTGATCACAGACCGTAATGATTGTGCCATGTCCACGGATGCACCTGTACCTTCCGACTCCATCGCCAACAATCCCGACAAAGCATCTTCAGTTTTCACGTCGACCGCGCCCAGCAACTGAGTTTCGAATTGATCTGACATGAACTGAATAAACATCAACATGATCGACAACGTCAAAGCTAGTGCTGTTGTATCAAAGGCTACGTAGAGCCCAGCGAATAATCCCTGCATGGCTGCGTTAAGGTCATTGCCCAGTTGCTGTGTAGCCAAGTCTCCGAGGGCTTGAGTGATTCCCATGACCGTGCCGAGGAATCCCAGCATCGGAGTGGCCCAGATGATGATACGAACTAACGAGTAGCCTTCGTACTGCGCATCGGCGTCTTTTTCCGATTGGTATTTTAGCTCGTCATTGAGATGACGTGTGCCCCGATTGGATACAATTGTCTCCAGCAATGTGGTTATCCGTTTACCCAGATAGCTACGTTGCACCCGCGCCGACCAATGTGATGCGCTGCTCAGCAATTCGGTCGCGCAGCTCAAGGAATCTTGTGAAATTGCAGATGTTTCTTTTGCAGGCAACTCGGCACGGTCTAATACCGTAAATTGTCCAAGTAGATTGAGCCCCCGCAAAATGAGGGCTGCCATCGCAATAAAAAACATCACGGTTGTAGCAATCGCTACGGGGTGACCGAGGAAGTAGCGCTGCGCCAAGTCGTTTTTCAGCGGTCCTTGAAGAAGCTCGTAAAACGTAATGCTAGCGGCCCCACCCCAGAGGATCGGCCAGCCAAGGTTACCAATTATGTTGATCAACGATTTTGATTGTGCTCGTGCCACGGGGATCGAATTCCTTTTTGTTACAACCGTTTTCCTGCTTTCGCAGTCAGAGTCGTGGAAAATCACGATACTCCATGTTGTTGAAATCGGCATAATCGACACAACCGCTACATCTTATTGACGCTTTTTCCTTAGCAAAACACGTGTTTTAAGTTGGAAACATATCTCTTGAATTGGGGCTCAGTACGCTCGCATCACCCCTCGGGTGTTATGGACTAAACTCGCTACAAAATGAGTCGCAGTTTGTCCAATAATTGAATTGCTGCGGAAAGGCTA